>JAQVKB010000039.1 GCA_028694875.1 Candidatus Izemoplasmatales bacterium | reverse complement strand
AGCTTTTTTCATCCTACAATTCCCTTCTAAAACATCATACCCAAACACTCACTTCCATCGCTTGTGATGGTTATCTCAAGAATATCATAGGATTGAGTTTCCGTCAAAACAAGATTTCGAAAAAGAACTCGATTCGCGGCGGATTTCGCCGAAAGAATGGATGTGGTGGAGGACCCTGCATACCAATATGATGGAAGATGATATGTTCCATCGTCATCGATTTGAATCTCAACCAAATCCGATGTATCCACATCATCACTTACAGTGAGTAATAATAATGCGCCAGTGGTTTGTTCTCCATCAATAGATATTGTCTCATCATAAAAGAAGACTCCGACCTTCCCATCGACCATGAACACATATTCTGGTGAGTATCCTTCTTCGGAAAGCGTGGAATCCATCTGCGTCAGAAGTTCACGAAATTCGGTGATGGCATCACGAATTTGATTCTCATAGATTGAAATTCGAATCGTCTTTTGCAAGGCATATACACCAATAGATACCGCGATCAAGGCGACCATACTGCCTAATATGAACAACGTCCATTTCCATACTTTCATTTTCATTTCCTCCTAAACTCTATCTTTTTCACATGAAGGATATCCATTGTCATGTGATGATTCCTCAATGATCTAGATTACCATGAGTTCATGACAAATACGTGACAAACTTCAACGGATCGAGTTATTGTCGAAAAGAAGCCTTTCATGATATCATGGATAGGGAGGATGGATACCCATGAAAAAAGATGAACTGAAAAAAGTCTATAAATACGATGAAGAGAAAAAATGCTTCATCGTTGAAATCTCTTTGGATTACTATTTAGAAATGTTCAATGATTGGGACGCTGCCCCTCTCAAAAGAAAAGACTTGGAACCGGAGCTCGTGGAGTATCTAGAAAATGTAGCAGAGGATATTCCATTGCATCAAAACATATCGATCGTTTTCATGATGCCAAAATCCGTCGAAAACACACAAACGGAAAGTGTCTCTCGACAAGTCTTTATCAACTACTATGGATACCTAATCCACTTGAATCAACGTCAAATCAGACGAAACTGGAAACGCTCTTTCGGATATCTTACGACAGGAATCATATTCCTCATCGCCGCGACACTCCTACCTACAGGAACAACCTTGCCGCTAGAGGTGTTATCCCAAGGAATGTACATCGGCGGATGGGTTTTTGCTTGGGAAGCCATCAGTGCCGCAGTCTTCCAAATGAGTGAACTGCGCGCCAAAAACAAGCGTTATTTACGATATCAAAGAGCACAAATCGATTACGTATATCGCCCTCAAAATCCAAGCGAATCGTAATCATCGAAGGACTTCGATGAGAAAATGAGAAGTTCTTCCATCGTCGATTTGGGCGAAAGTATCGCATTTCTCGTTGGCGAACTTCGCCAACAGTGATATAATGGTTTCATTCATAAAGTGAGGGACAAACATGTACTATTTCAAAAACGACTACAGTGAAATCACCCATCCCGACATCATGAAGGCGCTCAGCCTTCATTTGAATGATCAATACGAAGGATATGGTCTCGATCGCGCTTCCAAGAGTGCCATTCAGAAGATTCAATCCTTTCTTCAACACGATCCAAGTGAAATCTACTTTCTTGAAGGTGGAACACAAACCAACAAGGTTGCAATCTCTTCCTTCTTACGACCCCACGAAGCGGTCATCAGTGTAGAAACCGGACATATCTTTGTGCATGAAACCGGCGCCATTGAAAACACTGGACACAAAGTCGTTACTGTGAAAGGGATTAACGGAAAAATCACGATCGATGAAATCCAAGCGGTACTCGATTTTCATTCGGACGAGCACATGGTCAAACCCAAACTCGTCTATCTCTCTCAGAGTACGGAAATAGGAACCATCTATCATCAAGAAGAACTTCTTTCGATCTCGAAATTCTGCCGACAACATGATCTTTATTTGTTTGTGGACGGCGCAAGACTCGGAAGTGCCTTGACGGCGAAAGACAATGACATCACCCTTTCCGATCTCGCCAAATGGACAGACGCTTTCTATATTGGCGCTACCAAAAATGGTGGACTCTTTGGCGAAGCGCTCGTCATCAACAACCCTATTCTTCAGCAAGACATGCGTCATCTCATCAAGCAACAGGGCGCCATGCTTGCGAAAGGATTTGTGTTAGGCATTCAATTCGATACGTTATTCACGAACAACCTCTTCTTCGATTTGGCCAAGATCGCGAACGATCGTGCTCAAACCATTCGCGATGAACTCGATCGTAGAAACACGAAGTGGTTTGTCGAAACCACTACCAATCAACTCTTTCCCATTTTTACCGCACAAGAACTCGCCGTCTTAGAATCCCAATTTGGATTCTATCGCTGGGCGGAGGTTTCCCCGGGACAGTTTGCGGTTCGACTCGTGACTTCCTTTGCGACACCGCAAAGTGCCGTGGACGATTTTGTCAAAGCCCTTCAATCCTTATAAAAAGCAACGCCGTGAGAAATCAAGTCTCGCGGCGTTTTTTTATTGAAATTGTTGATAAAGTCGAAAAAATCGTTCGATGACATCATCGAGTTGAAACTCTGGAATTCCTTTGAGGTACGATCGAATCGTATTGTGCCAAGGTTTGTACCATTTTGAATCAATCGCCTCAATACCGAGATATGCGCCTAACACACTCCCCACCGTCGCGCCAGTACAATCATTATCGTAGGCCATTGCGACGGCTTGAGAAATCCCTTTTTCGAAATCGTGTTTTCCGAAATTAATACCCCAAATCGTGAGAACCGCGTTATTGATGGCGTGAACCCAGCTCATTCCAGGATAGCGCTTTGTGACGATGGCATTAGCAGTGACATAATCATGGATTGTATCTTTGACGGAAATCGCCCACGATATTTCCTGATAGAATTTGGATTCATTCGGTATGACGTCAAGGGCATCCACCATCGCTTGATCCAAATCATCGCTAGTGAATGCAAGTGAGATCAAAGCACTAAAATATAGAGCGCTGTGCAACCCTTCCTTGCGATGGGAAAGGATTGCATCTTGATAGGCCATTCGCGCCGCTTCGTGAGGGTTACCAGGAAAAACATACCCATATCCATCAATTCGAATCGCCGCACCAATATAATCCAACTCTAGATTATTGACAATGGCAGCTTCCTGAGGAGAAACCCCATTCATCAGATTGTTCAGCGTTGTCCGTTCGGCGGTATAGGTGCATTCCACCGGAAGATACTTGAGCCAAAACTGGGCGACATCGGAGACTTGTAGATTCCTTCCGTGCTTTTCCATCATGAGCAGACTGAGCAGTGTATACATGATGTCATCATCGGGTGGAAGGAACGCCATTTCATGACGCGTAAATTGTCTTCCCTTTCCCACCAAATATCGAGGACTATCTGGGTTTGGCGCTTGCAGAAAATAATTTGTTGGTGGAAATTCTTGTCCCTCAATGGAGTTCGCAAAGGCAATCAAAGCTTCTTGTGACATCAGTTCGACGGGGGCACCCAAAGCGCATCCCGCAAACCGACCAACGATGGCGCCTTTCAGTTTCGAAAGGTAGGTGACGTCATCGAGCGTTTTCACAAGGAATACCTCTGAATACAAGATTCGACGATATCCCAATATTTCGCGACGTCAATCTCCGTCGCGACATAAGCATTCTTGGGTTTCTTTTGATAATTGAAAAGATCACAATTGGTTCTTCCATAACTCGTACCTCGCGAGATATCAATCTCGCATGAAACATGTTGGAGTTTGACGACCGTTGGATCTATCAAATACGCAATGGTGACGGGATCATGCAGGGGACCTCCTGCAAATCCAAAAACATGTTTTTGATTTTGATTGAAGACTGTCATCAAATCGACAAAGAGTTTGCTGGCTTTGTTCTCTACTTTGGCCATCCGCTCAATCACCGAAGGAAGCACCAATACTTGTCTGGTCACATCAAGGCCAAACATTTTCACGACACAACCCGAGTTGAACACAATATAAGCGGCTTCGGGGTCACATAAAATATTAAACTCTGCGGCTGGAGTGACATTACCTCTTCCAATCGAACCGCCCATCAAGACGACTTCTTCGATATTGTCTTTGATTCTCGGTTCCACTTTCATCGCCAGAGCGAGGTTGGTCATGGGTCCTGTTGTGACGACAGTGACTTTTTGGGGAGCGGAAAGGATGGTTTCAATCAAATATGAAACTGCCGATCGAGAATCGAATTGTTTCTCAATGGGTAAGTACGTAAACCCATCCAACCCCGACTCCCCATGAATCGCGGGACAAGCTTCTACCTCTTTGATGATGGGTTCGGAAGCACCCAAACAAACAGGAACATCCAAATCCAAATACGCCGCAAGATGGAGTGCGTTCTTTCCTGTTTTCATAAGCGTTTGATTGCCGGATTCTACTGTAATTCCTAACAACTCAATGTCGGGATGATTTCCTGCCATTAAGATGGCAATCGCATCGTCGTGACCTGGATCACAATCGAGGATGATGGGGCGTCGATTCATAATTTCTCCTTTTGATGATTATAAAATTGTTGGACTTGTTCTGCGGAAGGAATGGAAATCTGTGCTCCTTCTTTTTGAATGGCTAGTGAAGAGGCGCAAGCTGCGTAGTTCATGGAATCTGGAATGGATCTTCCAAGAATTCGTTGAGATACAAAAGCACCAAGATAGGTATCTCCCGCTGCGGTAGTATCGACGACTTGAACGGGGTAAGCTTTTTGTTCAATGGACTGCTGGGAATCGACATATTGACTACCTTCGGCACCTTTGGTGAAGAGAACGGCTCCGACTCCCTTATTCAGAAGCATACTTGCGGAGGTTTCAAAATCTGTATTTTGAGTATAGAAAGCCATTTCGGTTTCATTGACGCATAGCAAATCAATCTCTTGAAACATTCTAATGGGTAGATCTTTGGCGGGAGCTGCATTCAAAATCGTGGTCATTCCCATTTTTTTGGCTTCAACGAAAGCTTCATGGATTGCAGGAATTGGAATTTCCAGTTGAGCCACCAGTACATCCCCGGGTTTGCCCAACTTGTGAATAGCAGAAATGGCGTCTTTCGAAGAAACGAATGCATTCGCACCAGGATGAACGAGAATTCGGTTATCGCCATCTTCCAAAAGGATTCCAGCAACACCGCCATTCACATGTTGATTCACAGAAACATAAGTCGTATCGACACCATAGGATGTGAGATTCTCAAGGCTTTCTTTGGAAAGCGGATCATTCCCAACCGAGGCAATCATCCATGTTTTTGCGCCTTGTTTGGCGCAAGCAACCGCTTGATTGGCTCCTTTTCCACCAGGAGTCATGAAAAAGCGGGAAGTTTGAATGGTTTCTCCTTGAAGAGGAATTCGTGGAACTTGAAAGACAAGATCCATGTTGATACTTCCGAATACGAAGATTTGGTTCATACGTCACTCCTTGTCAAAGTCATGCTAGATCGATACGATACAAATAATTAGGTTCTTCGATTCCATATTGGATGAAACCTACCTTGCGTTGTAATTGGTTTGAAGCCTCATTCCATACTCGTGCTTCAGAGAACAAGGTTTGAATCCCATCTCGTCGTAAGTCTTCGAACATGGAAAGGAGAAGAGACTCTGCCAATCCCTGTCGATAATATCGGTGATGGGTCTGAAGTCCTTCTAACACATAATGGTTATCGCGAATATTGACTCTGCATACACTCACGATCATATCATCTCGTTTGAGTACATAGTATTTATGGATGTCCTTGGATGTAGCACAAGAACGAATGTAGTCCACATAATCCAAACGGATCTGAGTTTGTTTCTCCGTAAAGGATGGATCTTGTGGAGAAAGATGCCGATCTTCTTCTAGTCGATAATTCAGGACATCAAACCATTGATCGATTTCCATATTCGTTAATTCGGACATTTTTTGATGATCCCATACTTCAAACATGGATACCACCTCACTTTGGTATGAAACAGATACAAGAAAATTGTAACATATTCCAAACCAGATTCGAAAGATAATTCCAGGATTGGAATCTGAAAACAAATTTATGCCAAAGAAAAAGATCTGTGAAAATCCGCAGATCTTTTTGAAAATCAAAATTCATGATGATGTCGTCTTGGATGGATTACAAATCCTAGCGACGCGTGGTTGATTCCAAGTGAATCCAATCATGCGTATCATTCCAATGAGAATACAGAGAATCCGATTCACTCCTGAATCGTTGAGTCTGGATCAAGAATCCAAAGTCCGTAAAGAGTCAAATCATGCGCGGGCATGACGGTCTCATCAAATGGCGTTTGAAACGCGTCATCGATGTACCACCCGGCGAACACATATCCCGTAATGGGCGAGAGGGCGATATTGATGGACTCTCCACACGCGATGTCTTCTGTGGATGAAAGGTAAATTTGCTGAAAGTAAGTATACTCTGAAAAGTGATATGGATCCAATATTTCTTCTCCATACGCAAGCATACTGTATAAATTCTCACCAGAGATCAAAAGTCTATTGTTTGTAGTCCATACCGTCACATGGACACCAGAAAGGTATAGATTTTGAATTGCTTCTCCTGCCATCAACGGGATTCCATCCGTAATTTCGACAGGAAATTCGCGAGGATTGGCGTCTCCAAGCCCTAATTCTCCATGAAAATTCCTGCCAAATCCGAAGATTCGATCGTCAGAAGAGCGGATGAGTAATGTGTCATAACTCGAAGAAATTTGAGTAATACTTTCGCTTTCTGAAAGAGAAAGATAAGATGTGAGGTCCTCAAAATCATAAAATCGTGGTGTTTTATTTTCGTCGAAATAAGCAAGCGAAACATACCCAAGCATCAAGATTCGGTTGTTTGAAGTCAGAAATAAAATATGTTCGATTCCAGCGACCATATCCACAATAAATTCGCCTTCATTCAAAGGAATATCGGAAGTGAGATCGTACGCTCCATCCGTCCATCCTTGATGAAATCCATCGACTCGTTCGAGATAGATTTTCACGCCCTGAACAAAGACACGATGCTCCGAAGAAAGAAATGCGTGAAAGATTCCTCCGATACGAACCTGGTCAATCGTCTCGCCTTCATGTAAATCAAAATGATAGGTGATATCGGTGGGGATTGGGACAGACCAAAACTCATCACTTTCTTCGCCAATTTCTTCGTTCGCGTTTTTCCCCCATCCAATGATTCGATGGTTTGATGTGATGATATAGCTGGTATCTAGCCCTGCTTCGACATCAATAATGGTCTCGCCGGTTTCCATTGGAATGGAATCTGTTATCTCCACTGGAGTCGATTCATTCAAATGAGCGTTGTTCCCCAACGAACCATAGTAGTTGAATCCCCATGTAAAGACGCGATCCAATGAAGTAACCAAGACCGTATGCAAATGGGAGGATTCCATGAATTTGATGGTTTCACCCTCCTGTAGATGAAGATTGGCGGTAATGTTGACAGGATACGATTGATCGACAAAGTCGCCTGTTCCCAATGAACCGTAACGATTCAACCCATAGGTATATAATTGGCCTTGTTGATTGATCATGGTTCGAAAAAAGTCGCCGAAAAAATAACCAGCCAAATCTTCTTGGCTCGTGCTATATGTCACAACAAATACCTGTGGGTCCCAATGTGCAATCAACAAGGTATCTTGAACATAAGAATACGTGTCATCAACAAGCGTTCCATTATGATACCAGCCAAGGAACTCATATCCTTCTTTTTCTGGTGTGGGAAGGGAAAGCGTTGAACCAACATCGAGCGTAACTGGATTATATTGTGAAGAGCCATCACTATCAAAGGAGATTGTGATGGTTGAGGAAGTAGAAATCGTAGTTGTGGTAGTTTCTGAAGAAATGGAAGAATCGAATGAAGTCGTTGTGGTTGTAATGATCGTTGTGTCCTTATTGCATCCACTTAACCAGAAAAGAGGTAATAACAAAAGTACAAATATTAGGAACTTCTTTCGCATAGGTCATAGATCGGAAGAG
>JAQVKB010000038.1 GCA_028694875.1 Candidatus Izemoplasmatales bacterium | reverse complement strand
CCAAAGACGATGTCATGAAGTTGGGGATTCGCCCCGGCGATTTTGTTTTTTTCGACCCAAAAACTGTGATCACACCATCCGGATACATTAAAAGTCGTTTTCTCGATGACAAAATTTCGGTGGCGATTTTATTCTCCTTGTTGAAAATCATCAAAGCAGAGACCATTGTCCCAGAGAAAACGTTGAAAATCATCATTTCGACGTATGAAGAAGTGGGCCATGGGGCCTCCTATGTTCCCGAAATGGAAGAAATGATTGCCGTTGATATGGGATGTGTTGGGGATGACCTTCAATGCACAGAACATCAAGTCTCGATTTGCGCGAAAGATTCGAGTGGCCCGTATGATTATCGCATCGTTTCCGATTTGGTCCGCTTGGCGGAACAGGGCAAGATCGATGCCGTGACCGATATTTACCCCTATTATGGGTCCGATGTCTCCGCAGCACTACGCGGTGGAAACGACCTTCGGGGCGGGTTGATTGGTCCTGGAGTCCATGCCTCTCATGGAATGGAGCGTACTCACGCAAGTGGAGTCCTTGAAACACTACGCTTGTTACTCGCCTATATTCAAAAATAAATCTTCGATTCCCTCTTGCCAAGCACTTTTGACGAGTCTATAATGAAACCAAATGCAACACTCACAAAGGGGGAAATACTTTTGAAAAAGCTCGCTAATGTTTTGGGTCAATTATTTGGATTTTTGACGATTTTGTTGTATGCGTTTCTCTTTGCGAACACGATCTTCCAATTTACCTTCGTGGATTCCTCGTTGATTGCAATTCTTGAAACAGTCAAACTGTACGCGATTTTCGCGGTTTGTGGACTTGCCGGATTGGAACTTGTCGCGGGAAAGAAATTCTTTGCATTCCTCTACTTCATCATTCTTGCGTTTGTCATCATCTTTAGTTTCTTCCCAGAAATTAGTCAACAAATCACTGATCTCGCTAACAACTTCCAATAACAAATTGAAAAGAGAAGCCTCGCTTCTCTTTTTTTTTTTATCGATCATTCAAAACTCTTTTGAGAAACTCTTTGGTGCGTTCTTCTTTGGGTTGACTGAAAACTTTTGAGGGTGGTCCTTGTTCGACAATGATTCCTTGATCCATGAAAACGACACGGTCAGAGACTTCTTTGGCAAATCCCATTTCATGGGTGACCACGACCATTGTCATTCCTTGTTTGGCTAACTTCCTCATGACTTCAAGCACTTCTCCGACCATCTCCGGATCCAGTGCTGAAGTGGGTTCGTCAAAAAGCAACACTTTAGGATTCATTGCCAAGGCTCTTGCAATGGCCACGCGTTGTTTTTGTCCCCCTGATAGTTTCTTTGCTCGTTGGTATAAAAAATCGCTCATTCCAACCGATTCCAGTAAGGATTTTGCCTGAACCTCCGCAGCTTCTTTGTCCACCCCTAATACTCTACGAGGCGCCAACGTCACATTATCGAGCACATTCAAATTATCGAAGAGGTTGAATGATTGAAAGACCATCCCCATCTTGGAACGTAGCCGATCCAAGTCCACGGGTTCGTTGGCGAGATCGACGCCTTCAAACCAAATCGACCCGGATGTAGGTTCTTCCAACAGATTCATACAACGAAGCAACGTGGATTTTCCAGATCCGCTCGCCCCAATGATAGAAACCACTTCTTGTTCGTGAATCGTCAGTTCAATCCCACGAAGTACCGAGAGCGAACCGAACTCTTTTGTCAGTGAGACCACTTGGAGTAATGGATTCATCGTGACCTCCTAATTGGAGCTCGTCAATTCTTTGACGGGCATATCCAAACGTTTTTCGATTTTTTGAAGCAGATGGGTGACGGTATACGTTAAAAATAAGTAGATCAGCGCGACCACGAAATAAGCTTCCAATTGACGGTAATGCATCCCGGCGATTCGTCTTGTTTGGTTGAACAGCTCGAAAATGCCGATGATGGAAAGTACGGAAGTGTCTTTGATGTTGATGACAAATTCGTTACCAATGGCTGGCATGGCGTTTTTGATGGCTTGAGGTAATATGACATAACGCATTGTTTGAACATAGGAAAGCCCCAAACTTCTGGCCGCCTCCATCTGTCCCGTATCGACCGAGGAGATGCCACCGCGTAGGATTTCCGCGATATAGGCTGCGGTATTGACACTCACGACAAACAATCCGCAAAGCATCGCATCACCAAACAAACCCAAGCCATACCAGAAAAAGGCAGCTTGAACAATCATCGGTGTTCCACGGAATATCGTCACATAGAACTTTGCAAAGCCTTGAAGACCTTTTCGCAACAAACGAGAGATAGTCGCTTCATGTCTGGCAGGTCGTATTGAACGCATTAGCACCAGCAAAATGGCGATGACAAAACCAATCACAGTTCCCGCTAGCGAGAGTAACAACGTCGTCAATACGCCTTCCACGAACAGCGAAAGATAACGGAAAAACGTGAAAAATACACCGCCCCAGAAATCATCAGGCATCACTGGTACGAGTTGACCTGTATATTGCTTCTGGCTTTCATGAAGTTCATTCGAGAATGTCGCGGTCATGATGAAAGGATCGTTTCCTTGAAGCGCACTCGGGAGTGAAAGAACCTGAACATGCAATACCTCAATGTCGATGGGTCCCGTTTGCGACATGACCGGAATGGTTTCGGGTACAGATGCAATATCGAATCTTGACGAGTCCGAACTCCACGCGATGGAGACATCGCCATATTGAATTGGCAGATAAAAACCATACGATAATTGATCCAATTTGGCTTGTGTCAACGTTTGATAGTTAAATTCGCTATAAAGAACCAATCCATTCATTGCTTCTATCAATTCAGGATCGTCGGTTTCTGATACTTCAGCCTCGACAGTGGTCGAAAAAAGCGTAAAAGCTCCTGGGGAAATCACATTGACAACTCCCAAAGCGATGACCAGAAACAAGATCATCACAAACGGGTTCCGTAAAAATTTCATTTCAATACCTCCAAAAGGAAGAAAAGAGAGCCGCGCTCTCTTTTCGGATTACGGTTGACGATCAATCGCCGCGAGCATCCAGGATTCACGTGTTTCAGAAGAAATGGTGGCGAGAATCGCGTTCACTTCGGTGAGCAACGTGACATCCGCTTGACGAAGTGCAATTGCTACGGCCGCATCTTCATAAGAAACGCTAAATCCATGGCCTTCCGTCAATTCAATGTAGGTCAAATTCGGGTTGGATTCGCAAACTGCAATGGCCACAGGCAGTTCCAAAATCGTCGCATCATAGGTTCCGGCGTTGATGGCAGTGATGATCGTGGGAACATCCGAAAGTGGATTCTCATGGGTTGCGCCTGTCATTTGATCAATCAAGCCATCATAAATCGTGTCGAGTTGACCGACGATGGAGGCTCCCGAAAAATCGGTGATGGATGTTGCAGTAGCGTAAGTCGAATCGGAACGAAGCACGACGACATGCGTCGAAGCATAGTATTCGTTCGAGAAAGCAACGGTTTGTGCTCGTTCTGCGGTGGGCGACATACCTGCAATAATCAAATCGATTTGACCATTGGTCGCGAGGGAAGGAATAAGGCCATCCCATTCGACGGCCGCGACATGGAGTTCGACGCCGAGGCCATCCGCGATGGCTTGAGCAACGACCACATCATAGCCGTCACAGTAGTTGGAAGTGCCATCAATCATGACGGCGCTGTCCGCGGCATTGGAGGACTCCACAGTCCAGTTAAAGGGCGCATAAGCGCATTCCATGCCAACCGTGATATAACCACGTTCGACAATGGCGTCGTAGTTGTCTTGATCGACAACGATGTCGGTGCTGTTTCCGCAAGCAAATAGGGTAAGCGACGCGAACAGCACGAGGGATAAAGCAAGTACTTTTCTCATGGTAAAACTCCTTTGGGTTTGAATTTTGCGAAAAAAAAAGCGTCATATCAGACGCTTTCCATTCAAACTTCAGGAATCTGTATCGTTAGCGCCTCTATCTTGCGATAGGAGTGTCATGGGTGTTCCCCACGGCCCCATGGAAATCGCATGTCTGCTTTTCCCATTCGGCGATGATTGCCTTTCCGTTGTGTCTTCGACTACCGCCTCGACAACGTACTCATCTGCATCGCTACCTCTAATCTTATATGAACTTGTCAATTTCGCATGTTCCCATTATACAGGATTGAAATGGGATGTCAACGGAAAAGAACTGAAAAAATTGGTCATATTCGATGAAAACGTTTTAATTTCCGCGATATTCCTCAACCTGTGATAATACATTCGTTTTTTTCGTGACCATGTACCACGCGATATTACGTAGCCCAAACGCTTGATTTCCCAGATGGTTTTCACTGACCAAAACGGTTTCGTATAACGCTTTGGCAGTCGTATATTCGGCGTAAAAATCATCATATGAAAAAAGTTCGTTCGCAAAGGATTCTAAATAATCGACATATAGATTGCGATAGCTTTCGATGGAGAAGACAGCCCCCACAAGCACCGCGAGATCATCTTGATCGGAGAAAATCGGATAATCGACCCCATATCGATAGGTCAAGTCTTGATGCTTCCCAAATCCCAACGCATTGTCCAAATCGAACGGAATGAACACTGCTTTCGAAGTATACACTTTGAAGTAAAGGTAATAGTTGTTGAAATTGTATCGGTAATCGTCGGTATTGCCAATTAAGAATCCCATGGCGAGTGCCCGAAGGAATTGATCGACATCGAGAATATCTTCAGCCATCTCTGAAAAATGCGCTGAATCCGCGATATTTTGCATGAAATGAAGGAGAGTATCATGCGAAGTACGCGTGTCACCTAAGGTGTTGTTTTGTAAGGCGTAAGAGTAACGAAGATTCAATGGATTATCATTGATTCCCGCAAGTGAGATGGAGTCGACCGACAAATCTGCAATTCCGGCCACATCTGTCGCCTTGTATAAATCACCATAATCGCCGATGACATCGCTCTTATAGTTGTCTGCCAAGAAAACCTTATCGATGGGTTCGATGAACGTGAAAAAACCATAATTGATCAAAACATCGCCAACTTGCAAATAGACGATACCATAACTGGCATGAGAAACATCGACTCCCGCGTTTCGGTAAAGCTCATACGCATACGCTTCGGAAATCATCGCAGCGTCATATTCTCCATCAAATGATTTACAAAACTCGAAATTTAACTGCTCTAGGTTGAATGCTTCTCGTCCTTTCAGGACAGCATACTCATTGGAGTTTTTTGCATAATCGAAGGTCTCATCAAATTGAAGTTGAAACGACGTTTGATGATACGTAGCGCGATTCATCCAATCATAGGTCAAAGGCAAATTGCGAGACGTATTGGACTTTGTTCGAAATCCAACTTCTTCGAGCGTAAAGCTCGTTCCGTCGGAGTCGTTGTAAGTCATCGTCACAGGATGCATCGTGTTGTCTTGGTAGGTGCCGTAAAGATCAAAATAGGATTGCATATCATCGAGTAGTGATTGAAACACCGTTTCATCAAAAGAAATTGTAAAACTCTTAAACACGGTATTGTCAAATAATTGATCGAAATCATTCTTCTGCTTACGGTTATTGACGAGTCGTAAGATCGTGTCCGAAGAACCGTCCGTCTGAATCCATTTCACGACAGAAAGAGTGGCGATGGACGCCACTAACAAAGCCATCATGACAATGCGTTTGAGGACGATTCTAGACATAAACTCTCCTTAACCAGCGAGATAATCGAGCGCTTGTTCGCGCACAGTTTGAGACTTCTGAGAAAAATAGGATTGTGGTGTCATCGAGCGATCGTTCATCGAGAAATGAGTCAGCCCAAGATGTCCGCTTTGCAACTCGGCTTCATAGAGCGACTTGACCATGCTGAAGAGCGATTCATAGGTTTGAATATCAAAAATACCACTCGTTGGATCAGTATAGTCAACAAGATACTGTAAATAGGCGTCTCGATACATTGGAATCTCGAGTACATTGTATGCCATCGGCAAGTCTTGCATCGTTCCGATATAAGACTGAGCAGGTTGATAGTAGAGAACATCGAGATCAAGTCCATGATTGCCAAATGGATCCCAACCGAATCCCAAACTTTGATCCATATCAAAAGGAATGTATACGGCCATACCCTCGTAAAAATACAAATAGTAATTATTGGCATCGCTTCGGTAATCATCAGGGCTACCAATCAAGAATCCCATCGCAAATGCCCTTAACAAGCTATCGACATCCAAATTGGCTTCCAGGACGTTGGTATAGTTGATGACGGAAGTGTTGTTTAGTTTTTCGACAAAAGAGGTAAAACTCGAAAAATTAGAAATGTCTTTGTTTGTTTTCAATTGATATGTTTTCCGGTATCCATCGTTGTAGTCCGAAACACCGAGTGAATATGGATTGTATCCAAGTGTCAAACGAGCGGGCTCAGTTTGCCATACGCACTTGTAAAGATCGCCAACGGATCCATCTTGATTGCGACCAAAATAGCGTTTGACAAAGACATCATCAATCGGTTCTTGCAACATGAACAATCCATAAGGAACGATGGTGCCCTCGATGTCAAAGTAGATCACCGCAAAGGAAGTTGCCGAAGTTAGAACTCCCGCTTCACGATACAAATCATAAGCAATCGATTCGGTGACAGCCCCGAAATCATCAGCGCGTACCATCTTGAAATTGAGTTGTTCCAAATCAAATCCGCGACGGTCTTTTAGTTCTTTGTACTGTGTGGAATTGTCGGGGTAGAGGAACGTTTCGTTGAACTCCAATTGGAATGATACCTGTTGGTATCCAATAATATTACCGTTCGAATCCTTGATGACAGGAAGGACACGGGAGAAAATGTTTCCTTTCGTACGGAAACCAACTTCATACATCGTGACTTGATTTCCATCAGAATCGGTATAATCGATGTCGACTTCTTGAATCGTGTTGTCGCGATAGGAGCCAAATTCGTCATAATAATTTTCCATATCATCGATCAACTTCAAAAAGTTGGCCCTCGAAAAATGGATCGTGAACTTCTTATAAACCGAATTGTCAAACAAAGTTTGATAAAGGAGTTCATCTTGGTCGGCCGTCGTTGTGGTGGTCGTGATCGTATCTGTCGATGTAGTCGACGTGATCGTCGTTGTCGTGGTCGTATTAAGAAACTCGCATCCTGAGAGCAGAAACGCCAAAATCAAAAAGGAGACGAGTAAGAAACCTCGTCTCATGCGTTATGCTCCTTCATGAATTTCTGGAATGATTCCGGTAAATCCATCGCCACGCTGACGGTTTGATCTGTGATTGGATGAATGAATGAAATCCGATAACTATATAGCATCAAGGATTGCGTTGAATAACTTTTTTTGTTATAGAGTTCGTCACCCACAATGGGGTACGAAAAATGCGAGAAGTGGACACGGATTTGATGGGTTCTTCCTGTTTCGGAGAGAACTTTTATCAAAGAAAAGCGACCAAACTCTTTGGCAACTTGAAACGAAGTCGAACATTCTTCACCTTGCATCGAAACTTCTCTCAAAATCGAGTTTTCGATCCGCGAAATCGGTAGATCGATGCACATCTTCTTCTGATCGAGAATGCCATCGAGAATCGCATAATATTCGCGCGTAATACTATCTTCCATTTTTCCCAATAAGTATTTGATAAAGCGGTTTTTCGCGACCAAAACAATTCCCGAACTTTCTTTGTCCAAACGATTCACAAAATGGATTTCACTTTGGATTCCGTGTTGAACATAGTGGTATTGAATCGCATTCGCCAAGGTTCCTTCAGGATGCGCTTTCGAGACCATGATTTGCATGTTCTCTGGTTTGGAGACAATCATCACATAATCGTCTTCGTATTGAATATCGAGTCCCAAATCTTGCGGTGTCACGGATGGATCGAGTTTTTCATCGACCACATAAATGGAAAGGTGATCCCCTTTCTTGATGGTATCTTTTAATGCTTTATGGCTTTGGTTCACATAAATCTTCTGTTTGCCATTTTCCATATCGATAATCTTCATTGGAATATTGCTTTCGCGA
>JAQVKB010000037.1 GCA_028694875.1 Candidatus Izemoplasmatales bacterium | reverse complement strand
ATTGCGAAAGGCTTTCAACAAACCTGGAATCGCTCCCCAGATTGCGCCAGCAATCGCGGCACCAAGAATGGCAACCAACCAGTGAAGGCCAGGAACAGCTCCTAGAGCACCCCATTTGACGCCAATGTACACGGCCGTGAAGGCACCCATCGTCATTTGGCCAGTGGCTCCAATGTTGAACAGACCAGTACGAAACGCAAAAGCGACAGACAGCCCGGTGAGAATCACTGGAACTGCGTAATAAATCATGTTTCCAAGGCTTTCCATCCCTTGATTGAAACCACCAACCAAGATGACACCGAAGCCTTCTAGCGCTTGAGAGGGATTCACAATGAGCATCAAAATGAGGCCAAAGAGGAAACCAATGATGACCGCAATGACACTACTTCCCACATTCACGAGTTGGGTTGTGTCTTTTTCTTTTCCACGATTGAGTTTGACTTTCTTGAAAATAACATAGAGAAGGTATTGAACAAAGAGGAGCACTAAAAAAACTTGGTTCATGGAAGTCCATGTATTATCTCCGAACACCATTTTCGGCATAAAGAAAACAAGGAATAGCGCGAGGATACCTATCAGGATTTGATACCAATGGGTTTTCACCCAGAGAACGAGTTGTTTCATGATGAGGCAACCTCCTTCCGTTTCGAACCTGCCATATAAAGTCCAAGTTCGTTTTCGGTGACGGTTTTGGGATCAAATTCACCCACAATTTCACCTTCATACATGACTAAGATTCGATCGGAGACATTCATGACCTCATCCAGTTCCAAAGAAACCAGCAAAACAGCTTTTCCAGAATCACGTTGCGCAATCAGCTTTTTATGAATGTATTCAATCGCGCCGACATCGAGTCCTCTTGTCGGTTGAACCGCAATCAAGAGGTCGGTATCTCGTGAAATCTCACGTGCAACAATCGCTTTTTGTTGGTTACCACCTGACATACTACGCGCTGCCGTGATGGGACCGCGACCACTACGAATATCAAAGCGTTGGATCAAATCTTCCGCATTGTGACGAATCACATCAAAACGGAAAAATCCTTTGCGATTGTATTCTTCATGGAAATAGGTTTGAAGAATCAAATTTTCTTCCAAAGTATAATCTAAAACGAGACCGTGCTTATGACGATCTTCAGGAATATGCGATAAACCACCTTCGTTACGATCACGAACGTTATGATGCGTCATATCGACTTCGTTGAGAATAATGGTTCCAGAAGTGACTGGGCTTAATCCCGTAATGGCTTCGACAAGTTGCGTTTGACCATTTCCTTCAATTCCAGCGATACATACGATTTCGCCTTTGCGAACTTGGAAACTGACATCCTTCACGAGATGTTTTCCAATGTGAGGTTGGAATACTGAGAGTTCTTGGATATCGAGTACGGTTTCTTCTGGTTTGGAATCGGATTTGTCGACTGTAAACTTGACTTTGCGACCAACCATCATTTCCGCCATCTTTTCTACGGATGTCGTTGGAACATCAACAGTACCGATTCCTTTTCCTTTTCGAAGCACGGTGCATCGATCCGATACGGCTTTGATCTCGTTGAGTTTGTGCGTGATGAGAATAATCGATTTTCCTTCATTCGTCATATTCTTCATGATTTGCATGAGCTCGGCGATTTCTTGTGGAGTCAACACCGCGGTCGGTTCATCGAAAATCAAGATTTCCGCGTCGCGATATAACATTTTGAGGATTTCAACGCGTTGCTGCATGCCCACGCTGATTTCACTAATCAACTTATCCAAATCGACTTTAAGTTTATATCGTTCCGAAAGATCGAGAATCTTCTTTCTCGGCTCTTCGTACGATAAAATACCATGTTTCGTGGTCTCTGCACCTAAAATGATGTTTTCAAGCACCGTGTAATTGTGTACAAGTTTGAAGTGCTGATGAACCATTCCAATCCCATAACGATTCGCATCATTCGGATTGCGAATGATGGCTTCCTCGCCACGAATCCAAATCGATCCGCTTTCAGGTTTATAGAGACCAAATAGAATGCTCATCAATGTTGATTTTCCAGCGCCATTTTCTCCGAGCAACGCATGGATTTCACCTTGCCTGAGTTGCAACGTGACATCATCGTTGGCGCGAATTCCTGGAAAATCTTTTGTGATATGGCGCATTTCAACAATATAGTCCAAAAAAATCACCTCTTGACAATTATATCATAGTGAAAGCGTTATTTCGAGAGCCAAAATTGTATTTGGGAAAAAGAAAAGATTGAGCGTTTCCGCTCAATCTTCAATCATTAAGTGATTCTTATTTCTTCTTCAAGAAGAAGAATGCGCCGCCGGCAGCCGCAACTACGACAACTGCAACAACTGCATAAATCCAAGCATTGGAAGTTTCAGCAACTGGGCATTCTGTGCCTTCGATGGTGCATTGTTGTGGGTAACCAGTCGCATCACCAAGGAACGTGACGAGGTCCGCATAGTTCGCAGGAACAACAACAGTGCCATCTTGCAACTTACCAAGAATGGTATTGTATTGCGCAACGGTGAAGTTTTCGAATCTCCAAGGATCGATGGTTTCCGTGCCGCTGGTGTAGGATTCAGTTGGGAGACCAACGCCATTGTTTGCCGCACTCATCGTGATGGTTTGTCCACCGACGAAGGTGTCATCGAGATAGTCTTGAAGTGCATCTTGAACTGCGACAGCAAGAAGCTTCATCGCAGAGGTCAAAACAGTGTCAGAAAGGTTGGATTGGTCGACGTCAACACCAATCATCATCGCGCTGTTGTCAGCCGCAGCTGCCATCACGCTCGAGCCAGCGCCGCCGGCCGCTGCGAAGATGATTTCGGTTCCGCTAACATACCAGCTGGAAGCGAGGTTCTTGTGCTCGTCGCTTGCACCAAAGTCACCAAAATAGGTGTAGGTGTCATCGCCGAGGTCGATGGTTACGCCGAGTTCAGCCGCTGCATAGTAAGCGCCAGCCACAAAGCCAACACCAAACTTCACAACAGCAGGAACCGCCATACCGCCGGTGAAACCTAAGCTTCTGTAGCCGTCCATGACAGCCGCATATCCAGCGAGGAATCCGGATTCATGTTCGTTGAACAAAATGTTCAATGTGTTATCCGCTGTAAAGAATGTCGCATAGTCTGGAGTGTGAGGAGTTCCATCGATCAAAACGAATTTGACATCGGGGTTTTCTGTTTGAGCCGTGTAAACACTGGATTCAAACAAGAACCCTGGAGTCACAACGATTTGAGCGCCGCCCGCGATAGCGAGGTCGATGGCATCAAGATATGCCTCATCGGAAACTTCAGCAGGTTGATAGTACTTGTAGGTCAAGCTGTTGTTATCGCAGAACTCAACGATGCCTTCCCAAGTGCCTTGGTTGAAGGAACGGTCGTCGATCGTTCCGGAGTCGGTGATCATCGCAACTTCATATGTTTCGCCTTCGGCTTGAACTGGTTGTCCAACGAAAGAGAATGTCATTGCGAGGATCATTGCAAAAGCAAGAACAAATAATTTCTTCATATACCCTCCTATGATATGTACTTCTACCCATCATTATAGTTTCTGAAAGCCTTTTTGTAAAGCGTTTTTCGCCCGAATCGGCGAAAAAATGCCATTTTCATTGAGTAACAAATATGAACGATTCATTGTTCCTCAATCAATGATTGAATCTCTTTTTGAATTGTTTCTGGCGTTACCGTTGGTGCGAATCTTGCGATGATTCTGCCGTTTCTGTCCACCAAAAACTTGGTAAAATTCCATGGGATTCGACTCCCTTTCAACATCGAAAGAAGTCCTTTTTTCTTGGGTTCATTCTGTTTTAAATATCGATACAAGGGGTGCGTATTTTTTCCATTCACTTGAAGTTTGGCAAACGTTTGAAACGTTGTATGATATCGAATCTGGCAAAATGAGGCCAGATCTTGATTATTCTCTGGCGCTTGATTCATAAATTGATTGCAAGGGAAATCAAGAATTTCAAATCCCTTTTTTGAAAATTCTTGATATAAAGATTCAAGTCCCTCGTATTGTGGAGTGAATCCGCAGTGGGTTGCGGTGTTGACAATCAGAAGTACTTTTCCCTTGTATTGGGATAATGAAAGATTGGTTCCTTCCGTCGTTTGAACGGTATAATCATAAATAGACATGGTTTCCTCCTTGATGAAGTGGTTACTTTCATCATACACGAGTTGATTCAATTTCAGAGCCATAATGCATGAAAAAAGCGGAGAAATCTCTCCGCTTTTTTTACTTGTTTTCTTCTCTTTGTTTATGTTCTTCGATGATTTTTGGAATCAAGTTTCCAGGAACTTCTTCATAGCGCAAGAATTCACGCGTGAACGTACCGCTTCCTTGAGTCATCGCTTTGAGGTCGATGGTATATTTCGTAATTTCAGCTTCCGGAACTTCGGCGACGATCTTTTGATAACCATCTTCTGCTGGTTCCATACCCATGACGCGTCCGCGACGTTTGTTTACATCACCAAGCACATCGCCCATGTATTCGTCTTTGACCGTGACAACGATTTTATGAATCGGTTCGAGAATCGTGGGTTTCGCGGTTTTGCATGCTTCTTTGAATGCCAACGAAGCAGCCATCTTAAACGCAAGTTCATTAGAATCGACTGGATGGTATTTTCCATCAGTCAATACGCCACGAACACCAATCACAGGGAATCCTGCCAACGTACCGTGTTCTAAAGTTTCTTGGAGGCCTTTGTCAACCGCAGGGAAATAGTTTCTCGGCACAGCGCCACCAAAGACTTCTTCGGTGAATTCATAATCTTTGTCATGAATCGGTTCAAAACGCATCACAACAACACCGTAGTAACCAGAACCACCGGATTGTTTGATATAACGACCATCCGCGGTCGCGGTGGCTTTGATAGTTTCGCGATAGACGATTTGTTGCTCATCGGATTCGAGATCCACTTTGAACATGTTTTTCATCTTGTCGATGACATATCCTAAATGAATGCTTCCTTGTCCGCCTAGCAACAATTGGCTGGTTTCTTTGTTACGTCTGATTTCAAATGTTGGGTCTTCCAAATGAAGTTTGGAAAGCGCATTGGACATTTTGTCTTCATCCGCTTTGTTCTTTGGATGAACCGCAAGATACATCGTGGGTGATGGTGGCGTCGCGGCTGGGAACACCACCGCGTTCTTCTTTTCAGAAAGAGAAACACCGGTCGCACCGCCTTCGAGTTTGGCAACTGCGCAAATATCACCCGCATGAACAGTTTCAACGGGGATTTGATGTTTTCCCATCAACAGGAACAATTGGTTGACTTTGACGGTGTCTTTGATCGAAGAAAGGTAAACTTCTTGATCCTTTTTCAAGGTACCCGAAATAATCTTCATGATATTGATTGTACCCACAAACGGGTCAATCAAGGTTTTGAAGATATACGCGGAGAATGGTTCATTGTCGGAATACGTCTTCTTGCATACTTCATCGCTATCCACTTTCGTGGGTTGTTCTGGCGCAATTTCGGATTGCGCTGGGAAATACTCGCGAATCATATGAAGCAAAGTCAGTGGTCCTACATCTTTGGTTGCGGAACCTACCATGACAGGAATCGCTTCCCCGTTCTTCACGGAAAGGTGAAGACCGCGTTTGATTTCTTCCATGGTCAATTCTTCGCCACCAAAATACTTTTCAAGCAATTCTTCATCGGAACCGGCGACGGTTTCGATGAGTTCTTGACGAAGTTCTAAGACGCGATCCATCTTGTCAGGATAAATATCCCCATCGATGCAAGCATTGCCGTCATAAATACGGGCTTTGAGTTCGATGATGTCCGCAAATCCAGAGAATTCATCGGATTTTCCGATGGGCAAGCAGAATGGAACGGCTTGTTTTCCCAAACGGTCTTTGATTTGTTGAAGGACATTGTCAAACTTGACATTTTCTTTGTCCATCTTGTTGACAAAGATAATCGCTGGAAGATTCCGTGCTCGGATTTCTTTCCACATTTTCTCCGCGCCAACTTCGATTCCTTTGGTCGCATCGAGGACAAGCACCGCGGCGGAAGCTGCTTTCAACGCATAGGTGATGTCACCAATCATTTCATCGGCGCCAGGCGCGTCTAAAATGTTGACTTTCCAGTTCTTGAATTCGAGCGGAAGCACACTCGTGGAGAGTGACGACAACTTCGCTTGTTCTTCAGGCGTAAAGTCGGATACCGTGCTTTTCTTTTCGACTTCGCCCTTCTTCTCGATCGCTCCTGCCGTTGCGGCGAGCGACTCGGCGAGCGATGTTTTACCGCTTCCGAGATGGCCGAGTAAGATGACATTCTTGATTGATTCGGCTGTGTATTCTTTCATAAAAAAAGTTACTCCTCTCGTATAAAACGCTTACAGTCTACTACATTATATCATAATCATAATTGTAATGAAAAGAATAAAAGTTCCCAATTTGCCAAAAAGAAAAGTCTCTTACGAAAGAGACTCTTGTGTTGTTTTGACTTGAGAACGATAGATATTCGCATACGTACCATTTTTGGCTAGCAAATCTTCATGTCGACCTTCTTCGACTTTGATTCCTGCTTCTAAGACGACAATTTTATCCGCGTTCTTAATGGTGGAGAGACGATGCGCAATGACAATCATCGTTCGGCCCACGCGGACTTTCGCCAAAGCGGATTGAATCATCTGTTCGGTTTCCGTGTCGATGTTGGCCGTTGCTTCGTCCATAATGAGGATTTCGGGGTTATGGACCACTGCTCTGGCGAATGAAATAATCTGCTTTTCACCGACAGAGAAGTTTCCACCACCACGGACCACATTTTCATAAATACCATGCTCGAGTTTATCGAGGATTCGACCGCCACCGATTTCTCGGATGACGCGTTCGACGTCTTCATCGCTGACGTTTTCCATTCCAAACCGAACATTATCCGCGATTGTTCCTTTGAAGAGAACAGGATCTTGCAACACGATGCCCACGTGCTGGCGGTAGGATCGTTTGGGATGCGTGGTAATTGGAACGCCATCAATGGAAATTTGCCCCATATCGGAATCCTTCATATCGTAAAAGCGTAGTAACAAATTCATGAGCGAGGATTTGCCAGACCCCGTATGACCTACTAAACCGATAAATTCTCCAGGTTGAACTTGTAAGGATACTCCTTTGAGTACGGGGTGTCCTTCCACATACGAGAACCAGACATTATCGAAGGAGATTTGACCATGAAACCTCGCAAGTTCCGTAATCGAGTCATCTTCTTGCTCACCATCGATGATTTTGAAAATACGTTCGGTACGCACCATCGCATGTTGCAAGTTCCCAATTTCTCGGAACAAGGTACCAACCGGTTCAATGAGCCGAGAAAGGTAGTCGTTGTAAGCATAAATCAAACCCGCCGTCACTACGAATCCCGAAATCGTCAGAGAACCATTGCCAAAATAGAAGACAATCGCCGCACTGACCAAACCGCCAATCAAACGAATCATGTTCCAACCCAAGGAAAGATGCAATTTGACCTCGGTGATCTTTTCTTTCATGAAATCCGCGGACAATTCGTTGAACTTATCTTCGGTTTGTTTTTTGAAGTTGAAGATTTGAAGAATACCAACGCCATTGATGATTTCATTGAGGTTCGCGGTAATGAGCGAGTTTTGCTCATTCACGCGTTCCGCAATTGCATTCAATCTCTTGACGAAGAAGCGTAGCCAGATATAGATAATTGGAAATGCGATAAAGGTAAGTAAAGCGAGTTTCACATCGAGGTAGAACATACCGATATAGGCAAATACAACCGCGAGGGAAGCATTCACCAGCAAGTTCATGATCGTCGAGAAAAGATTCATCATCCCGTTAACGTCAGAGATAATTCGATTGGCAATCTTTCCCGCGGGTTCACTTTCAAAATACGTCATTGGCATCCGTTGAAGACTGCGAATCGCGTCTTTTCTGGCGTCACGAACAATATTGACGTTGATCATCGATGTCGTGATTCGTTGGATATAGGTAAATAAGATTTGAAGGAAGAATCGCGCAAATAGCAATAATACAAGAATGGTAAGCGGATGAATGAAAGGTTGATAAAATGCACGCACCTCTGTCGAGGAAAGTTGGATGGCACTCACTGTTTGGGTCGTGCCATCTTGTGCAGTAATCATCAACTGGTCCCCTGAGATGCTCCGTTCACCCGCCTGAATGGT
>JAQVKB010000036.1 GCA_028694875.1 Candidatus Izemoplasmatales bacterium | reverse complement strand
AGACCAATTTGAATTATCGCGTTGATTTCATCGCCAAAGCCCATTGCCATACGGAAGTTCCACAATCGATCAAAACATTCTTCCGTCAGCGGAACCGTTGGCAACGTGGCCTTGTCGATATTCTCTCGTACCATCGAAAGATGATCATGAATCCGAAATACAAACAAGTAGGGTTGTTCGCCATGAGTTATTTCTATGTGTTTGAGATGATTGGTCCACTCTTTGAAGTGCAAGCCTATCTCGCCATCTTTGCGGGGATCTTCTTTGGAATCTTGAATACCGAAATCTTATTATTATTGTTTGTGGTCACGGTATTGCTTGGAATTGTATTATCGCTTTTCTCCTTGATGATTTCGGAGGATGAGCACGAACAATATAGCGTCAAAGAGATTTGGGTGATGATTGGGATTGCCATCCTCGAGAACTTTGGCTGGAGGCAACTCATCTCCCTTCAACGCGCCTACGGCTTCTTGCTTTCGCTACGCGAAAATCAAGCATGGGGACAAATGAATCGCGTGGGATTCCGTCAAGGCAACAAGAAGTAATTTCGGACGTATTCCGAACTCGTTTCGAAAGCGACGCGACGGCGTCGCTTTTTGTTTGGAAGGGTCGAAATTGCTTTACAAAAGAGGGGCTTCATATTATAATAATGGTTGCTACGGAACCAGACCCGGTAGCTCAGTTGGATAGAGCAACGGCCTTCTAAGCCGTCGGTCGGGGGTTCGAATCCCTTCCGGGTCGCCACGTCAAAACCATTCCAGATTTTCTGGTTTTTTATATTCAGCACCCTTGCATGATTCTTATGAATGAATTCACATGCAAGACCCGGTAGCTCAGCAGGACAGAGCAGCGGCTTCCTAAGCCGTCGGTCGGGGGTTCGAATCCCTTCCGGGTCGCCAATCATATGGCCCGATAGCTCAGCTGGATAGAGCAACGGCTTCCGGAGCCGTCGGTCGGGGGTTCGAATCCCTTTCGGGTCGCCATCCGCAAATCAACCACTCTTTGGAGTGGTTTTTTTGTTCCATGATTCCTTCCGAGTGATATAATGGACTTAATCGAACTAGAGGAGGAACCTATGAAGCAAGCATGGTATCGCGAAAGTCTGGTATATCAAATCTATCCTCGAAGTTTTCAAGATTCCAATGGCGATGGTATTGGTGATTTGCCTGGAATCCTCTCACGAATTCCCTATTTACAAGAATTGGGGGTTGACGTTGTCTGGTTATCCCCAGTTTATGCTTCACCGAACGATGACAATGGGTATGACATCAGTGACTACAGAGACATTCATCCCGATTTTGGAACGATGGAGGATATGAAGCGTCTGATTGGGGCCCTTCATGCAGCGAAAATCAAAATCGTCATGGATTTGGTTGTCAATCATACCTCCGATGAACACCCCTGGTTCCAAGCGTCGCGTCGAGGGGAAGAGCCGTATAAAAATTTTTATCATTGGCAACCCAAAAAACGGAATTGGACCTCGTTCTTCGGTGGTGAGGCTTGGACCTATGATGATGTTCGAAAAGAGTATTATTTGCATCTGTTTTCAAAGAAGCAACCCGATCTCAATTGGGATCATCCTCAAGTGATGGTCGAAGTTCAAAATATCATGCGCTTTTGGCTGGATTTGGGCATTGATGGTTTTCGATGCGATGTCATCAATTTGATTGGTAAAGAAACCGGAGATCCGAATGGTCGCTTTTCGCCGATTTTATGTGGGATCGAGCACTATTTGAATCATCCCAAAACGCATCGATATCTTCAAACGATACGCGATGAAGTCATCTCAAAATATGATTGTTTTACGGTTGGCGAAACCGGATTTGTGAATCCTGACACCGCCATGCAATATGTAGACGAAGACATTCGTGAACTCGACATGCTCTTTCAATTTGAGCATATGGGCGTCGATAATTATTATGTGAAATGGTTCATGCGCAAATTCAAACCAATCCGTTTGAAAAAGAATTTGTCCGAATGGCAGCACGCCATGCATCAGCATGGTTGGAACGCCCTCTATCTTGAAAACCACGATCAACCGCGCAGCATCTCACGATTCGGAGATCCGAAATATCATGAACAAAGTGCCAAAATGCTCGCGACGATGATGTTTTTCCAACAAGGCACTCCATTTGTCTATCAAGGTCAAGAACTTGGAATGCCGAATGCTTCATTTGAGCACTTGGAAGAATATCGAGATATCGAGACCAAGAACATTTACAAAACTGGAAAAAAGCTTGGATTTTCTCATCGTCGTATGATGAAAAAGATTCGAATGATGTCACGTGATAACGCGAGAACCCCGATGCCTTGGGATAATACTGTTTATGCCGGTTTTTCGAAGGCAGAACCTTGGATTTCATTCACTCCTGGTTGGGAAACACGAAACGTTCAAAATGAGTCCGCAGACAAAAAGAGTGTCCTCGCTTTCTATCGAAAATTGATTCAGCTTCGGAAGCATTCCAAGACGATTCATTACGGTGATTATCAAGATATTGATTTCGGGAATCCCACCTTCTATGCGTATCGTAGAATGCTGGATCAAGACGAATGGATTATCGTCTGTAATTTTTCAAACAAACCGCATCCACTTCCAAATTATGCCAATTGGTCCGACTTCAATCTCGTGTTATCCAATGAGGAGAACCAAGAAATGATGTCTCCTTATGGTGCGAGAGTCTATCAAAAAAAATGAGAGCGCGCTCTCATTTTTTTGTTTTCATATACGATTTGGGTATATCGAAGAACTGTGGTAATTGTTCTCTTAAGAAGCGTTCCAATCCAGGTTTATCGAGTCGAAAACCAAAGCCATGGGGACATTCAGGAATCGGATAAAACTCTTTGTAGGGCGCCTTCGATGTCTCATAAAGTTTTTTCCCCATCTCAAATGGGACCATCTCATCTTTTTCACCATGGATGATTAGCATCGGGATTTTGCTTTTTCGAATGGCAGTCAGGGGTGAAACGACCGGAAGAAAGAACTTGTGGAAGAAGTAGGTATACACATTCACGCCCGGAAGAAATATCTTGAACCATTTCGGTCTGATGTTTACCGCGAGCATTTGATGTAGTGAGGAAAAACCTGAATCCAACACGAGATATCGTACATTGGATGGGATTCTCAATGCACTCGTCATCATGATTGTGGCCGCGCCAATGGAAACACCATGAAGCAAAATTTGATCGGTCGATCCATAGGTACGAAGCGCAAATTCAATCCATTTCTTGAGATCGTATTTTTCATGGTGTCCAAGCGTAGTAAATGCTCCTCCCGAACCGCCATGCCCTCGATGATTGATGAGCAGGACTTTGAAGCCGAGATTGTTATACATTTCCGCAATCAAAATCATGTCTTCGCCACAGGCTTTATATCCATGATCGACAATGGCGAGGTTTTTGGATGTATCATCTTGAGAAGGTAGGAAGACTCCTCTCAACGTGACCCCATCATAGGACTTGATGGTAACCTCTTCATGAGGTGCCTTTTGGAACCATGTATAAGAGGGCAAAAACAAGGGATCTTGTTGATTGACAACCCGATAGTCCTTCGTGGGGTCGAGTCGAAACGTTTTTTGATATATCAAATAAGCAAAAGCCTCATAGAAGAGCACAATCAATACGAGGATAAGCCACCACCAGTCGGTCATGCCAATCCCCACTTTCAATATCATTGTATCATACTGCAAACAAATATGAGATGGCTTACACGCAAGAAAATACTCGGTTTGCTTTTCTTTTTTTGGGATTGCGCTATAATAGACATGAGGAGGATGATTTCATGGTTAAATTTGGCATCCTGGGTGCAGGAGCCATCGCAGGCACATTCTGTGATGCGGTGAATGGCATCCAAGAACATCTCCACGCCGTTGCTTCTCGCGATCTCGAAAAAGCAGAAGCATTCGCGAAAACACATGCGATTCCCAAAGCCTATGGTAGTTATGAGGAACTCCTCGACGACCCTGAGGTGACATGTGTTTATGTGGCAACGCCACATGCCTTTCATTACGAACAAATGAAGATGTGTATTGAAAAAAACAAGCATATCCTTTGTGAAAAGGCATTTACGCTCAATGCTGCTCAAGCCAAAGAAATTTTTGAACTCGCCGATGCAAAAAACCTTTTTGTGATGGAAGCGATGTGGACGCGTTTCTTACCCACCATTTTAGAAGTCAAAAAACTCATCGATGAAGACGTGATTGGCGACATTTTCCAAATCGATGCGAATTTCGGATTCCGCGCCGATAAAAAACCAAAGGACAGACTCTTCGATCCGATCCTTGGTGGCGGCGCTTTGCTCGATATCGGGATCTATCCGGTTACGCTTGCCAACCTCTTTTTGGGAATCCCTGATAGTTTTGAAAGCAACGTCACGTTCCATCCTAGCGGTGTCGATCTCTGCGAAAAAATCCGTTATTTCTATCCTGAGGCTGAAGCAGTTTTGACCGCATCATTCAAAGAAGATCTCGGTACCGAAGCGACCATCTACGGCACAAAAGGTTATGTGACCTTCCCTGGATTCCACAGTGCACAGGTCGCGACCGTCTATAATAATAACCATAAAGTCGTGAAAATGATTGAACACAAACATCTCGTGAACGGCATGGAATATGAAGTCTTTGAAACGGTCAAATGCATCAAAAAACGATGCACTGAAAGTTCCATTATGCCCCATGAAACGACATTACAAATCATGCGCCAAATGGATGAAATTCGACATAGTTGGAATTTCAGATATCCGCAAGAACTTGCGGAAAATAACATTTGACACAGACCCATGATTTTAGTATAATATTTTCGTATGTGAAACGCATACCGCTCAAAAATGGTTCCAAAATCACGAAAGTGTACCATCCTGGCGAGTCTTAACAAAAACGAGGAGGTGCGAAAATGTACGCAATCATTGAAACAGGTGGAAAACAACTTCGAGTTGAAGTCGGTCAAGAAATCTACGTCGAGAAGTTAGAAGTGGAAGAAAATTCGACTTATACCTTCGACAAGGTTCTGATGGTTGGTGGCTAGAAAGCGAAGATTGGGAAACCCTATGTCAAGGGTGCAACCGTCACAGCGACCGTGGTCAAACACGGTAAAGGCCCCAAAATCATCATCTTCAAGTATGAACCGAAGAAGCATTATCACCGTAAGAATGGCCATCGCCAACCTTACACAAAGCTCACGATTACCGACATTCAACAGTAATTCACATTCGTATAATCGAAATTGGAGGTGTTTTTTATGATTCTTGACATGCAAGTTCTCGAGTTTATGGCGTCGAAGAAAGGCGTTGGTTCGACCAAGAACGGTCGCGACAGTGCTGGACGCAGACTCGGAGCCAAGTTGTCCGATGGACAAGTTTGCACGGCTGGTTCGATCATTTACCGTCAACGTGGTACCAAAATCCATGCGGGCGAAAACGTAGGAATTGGGAAAGATGATACCCTATTCGCGTTGGTCGATGGCGTCGTCAAATTCGAACGCGTTGGAAGAGACAGAAAGCAAGCATCTGTTTATCCGCAAGTCTAAGAAAAACAGGCCTAGCCTGTTTTTTTCATATTGAGGGAGGAACTTTCGATGTTTACCAAGATCTATCTCTTTTTACGTCATTATCCAACATGGTTACAATCCATCAAGACCAAAGACGTATGGTATTGGCGTTTCGTTTGGCTATGGATGCTTTCTTTCATTTTCAGCTTATTCCATTTCTTTACGTTGAGAAATGATTGGATTTATGGATTTTTGTTGCTGGTAATTCCGTTATCTTCGATGCTATTTTCATTGATTCGTTCTTTTGTGAAAAAGCAGCCCAAAGAGACAGAACGCGCGTTTCTTTCACAAGGCATCCCGATGGCAATTTCGTTAAGCCTCGTGAATTTACCCATGCTTTTTTATTCGCATCAGTCTTTTGCCTCGGACCAATCCGGAACGTTATTTCTAGCCATTCTATTTGGCGTGACAGCCACCATTTTTTGGTTGGTTTGTCGAAAATTCCCTGTTCGACTTGCAAGAATATTTCTGATAGGGTTCAATACCTTGACAGTGGTGATGGTTGCGATTCTGACCGTCCTTGGAGTGACACTATAAAAACACCGTTGAAGCGGTGTTTTTTTTTACGACAAGATGTTCGGTTGCGAAATGACACTTTCGATAGAATAAACATTTGGGAAATGTCTTACTATCATGTAGGACAAAGTGGATCGAAATCGCATGTCGACATCACAAGCCGCATCAATGTCCATAAAATCATCGAAAATTGTTGAAATATCACCACTGCGATTGGGTTAGGTGTATAATGAATGATGAACAGTGTATGATTGATTCAGAAAAGGAGAAATATGAAGAGATTCGCTCAAGCAGTCATTTTTTGTTTTGTCGCAATGCTCTTTTTTCTTGTTTCTGCCTATCCCAGTTACGCGTGGACTACAATAAACCGAGCGATCTATGTCTATTTGGCAAACGTGGATCAAGCCTATACCGTCGAAATGATGATTCCTGTGACATCGGCACCGACGCTCGATCAAGAGGAAATCGATTTGTTGGTTCCAGAGGCATACGATAGAACACTTTTTCAAGAGGCGTTCAATGGATATCAAGATAACGAAGGCTATGCTTCCTATCGTCTATACAGTGGAAAGAATCCCACTTTGACCATTTACAACAACCAAACCATTTGTTTTTCAGTCGATGAATCCCTAGAAACCCCCTTTCTTTTCAAAATCGCCATCATCCAAGACGATGGAACTCTCGTCACTTCCTCCATCTTGACGCAAACGAAAGTCGTGGGAGAGATTTCGATTCAAGATTCTCTGTTTTCCTTCACAGAGAGAGATTATTATCCTCCTGTTCTCGATATTCCTGGCCCTTCTTCGGATTATATATGGATGCAAATATGGACGACAGTTCTTGGAATCCTTGTGATGATTGGCATTGAATTTGCCTTGGGAAGAATTTTCCACTTCCAATCAAAACGCTTCTTCATCCTCTTGATTGTCATGACATTCGTCTTCTATGTGATTTCAGGATTTCTTCAATGGTACCGTGATGAATCGATGTTTTCGGAAATCTCGTTGTTTTTGCCTTACTTGATCATTCTATTCGTCGCCATCGTGACAAGTGTTTCTGCAGGAGTACTGGCCAAAGTTTTCCCAAATCGGAATCCCTTGCATCTGCTTGGATATGTCATACTTTCGAATGCGCTTTTGATTGTCGTTTCCATCTATGCCAACGCATCCGCGTTGTTTTATCTACTTCTGTAATAGGATTTATTCCACTCGATTTTCGTCTGGAAAGAAGAGGCATGAAACGTGGCTTCATTTCTTCCGATGAAAAAAACGATTTTCGCAAAAAAAGACATCACAAAACACCGTTGAAGCGGTGTTTTTTTGTTGTTTTTTTGTCGTTCCTACGCTATAATGAGGTTGTGAAACCAGTTACATAAAGTGAGGTTCCCTAATGAGCACATATTCGTTCCAAAACCAAGCGTTTGAGATTCAACAATATGACAAGCAAAAAACATTTGCCAGTTTTCTTCCAGGACTTGCTGGAAAACGCGGAATTCCATTGTGGGCATTTTATGTCAACCGTGGTCAAGCCATTTCCTCTTTCGGCGTTCGCGACAAAAATGGCGCGATTCTCGAGTTTTTCCCAGCGAATCTTGCCTACACCTATGTTGCCGCTACTGGATTCCGTACCTTTATCAAGCAATCCGGAAAAGTCCAAGAAATCTTTGATGTTCGCGAGAATGACCGCGACCGTGTGATGAAGATTACCCCCGCGGCGTTGGGATTGGAAGAACGACGCCCTGAAGAAGGTTACTTGGTAAAAGTCCGTTATTTTGGATTACCAACGGAAGATGTTGCCGCATTGGTACGGCGCGTTGAGATTCAAAACATCACCGATCATCCCATTTCCATTGAAGTCATGGATGGTTTGGCTCAAATTCTTCCCTCTGGCATCGACTACGGTACTCAAAAAGCCATTTCGAACCTCTTGCGAAGCTGGATGAATGTCGAAGGTCTCCCGGATGGTTTTGCTTTCTATAAACTGCGTTCTTCCTTAGGCGATGAAGCCGAAACGAAAGCGGTCAAAGATGGCAATTTCTACGTAAGCTATGTCGATGGCGAATTGACCACGCCGATTGCGGACGTGGATTTGGTGTTTGATTAT
>JAQVKB010000035.1 GCA_028694875.1 Candidatus Izemoplasmatales bacterium | reverse complement strand
CACAAGAATCAAGATAAACAAGACCTGAAAGAAGGCCGATTCAAACGAAGTAAATTGATATGCTGGTCCAAACAATGTGTTTCCCGTAAAGACGATGATCATGTAATCGAGAATACTATACACAATCGCAAACATCATGATTTCTCGGTAAAGGACATTTCCACTAATGAGAAATTTATAAGCAAACACTAACAGCAGTACCAAACTGAATACGGAGACCCATTTTTCAATGTTCATCGCATATTGATACGTATATAGAAATACCACGAGATTGCCAATGTAGCCAAAAAGGAAATGTTGGCATTCATCATATTCCATTTTTGGAATCTTTTTCTTTTTGGCCAGAAGAATCATAATCAATGTCGTGAGAGACACGACAACGACATTGATGAGAATCCCATAAAGCCACATTTCAGAATCGGTGATGTCACTGACATTGATCATCAACAAGAAATAGATGAGCGGCGGAAAGAGAAACATCACAAAGGACATAATGTAGTACAAGAGATTGTTTTTCAAGGGTAACACCTCCCAACTTCATTATACGCCCTTCATCAAGAACAGATTCCTCTTTTCCAAAATTTCATAATTCCCCTTTCTTTTTCGAAGGCGGATTTGATATGATGGACAAGGAAGGTGAAACCAATGAGCTCTATCATTCTCGTGTGCGGGATAATCGCCGCACTCAAATCGACGATTGCCAAACAATTGTCAAAGGATCTTGGAATTCCGTCTTTTCACAAAGATACAATCAAGGAACGATTGGTCGATGTGATCGGATATACTACTAGAGAAGAAAACCTCAAACTATCCGAGGCATCCTTTGTCATGCTTCAAGAGATTGCGCAAAGAACACTAGAAGCCAATGTGGATGTCATCTTGGAAAGCAACTTCAAACCACATGAACTGGCACAACTATCGAGAATCCCTGGATGGGATGAAGCCAAAGTTCTATCGATCTATTGTTATGCCTCTCCTAAAGTGCTGTACGAACGATATGCTGCGCGTTTGAAATCACGTCATATTGCCCATCAATCTGTCGGAGAACTTTCTCTTGCTCAATTTGAAAGGATTGTGGAAGAGTATCGAGGAATGGATTTGCCCGGAACGGTTTGGCTTCAGTCGACAGAAACCTACACGGAAGAAGACTATCAAAAGACATTAGCGCAAGTTCGAAATTTTCTTTCCTCGACTTGAAATAGTTCTCTGAATTAGACTTCCTGATAATCTAATTCCTGATTTTGTGTTTTCGATGATTTCATTGTATGGTATAATGACCCCATCAAACAACCATGGAGGGGGAACTCATGAAACGTTTATTTTCTGTTTTTTTGTTATTCGGTCTCGTTTTCATCCTCAGTGCGTGTGATGTCACCACGACATCACCCAAAGAAGGAACCAATACCACGACCACGACGCTCTCGTCTTCCACAACCACAACCACAGAAGATGAAAGTGCAGATCTTGCTTATCTGAAAAACAAACTTTTGGACGCGGGATACGATCTCGACAAACGCGATGACGATTCGGTCGCCTATTACAATGCCAACGCGGTCAATGCGGCGTATGGCATTGATGTCGAAGTCACGGAAGTTTATCTTGGCTACGTCAATCAAGTCGAACATTGGGCGGAACTGATTGGATTTGATTCTGTAGAAGATGCGCAAACCTATGCTTCCGCCGTTGACGCGACGGGCGCTGAAGGACTATTGTATTTCCGTTATGGACAAGCGGTTGTGATAACATACGCGCAAGAGACCATTGATGCATTAAGTTAAGAAGTGATCAATATTAGGGGCAATGGATTTTGAGTCCATCGCTCCTTTTTTTTGATAACATATTTTCTTTTATCTCCTTCTTGCTATAATGAATTCAAAGAATCTATTTTTTTAGGGGTGACAAGATGGAATGGAATGAGTTTATCGTTGGGTTGATTGGTGTCGGTATTGGTGCGATGTTCGGTTTTTTCTTTGATGCTTATTTGCTGAAGCGGAAGATGAAATTTGACATTTCTCTCGAATTACGGAAATCATTGCTGGAGTTGAATCACCATCTTATTCGTGAGCATTCCGACTTAATGAAATGGTATGATTTGGAGAATCAACAGAGTTATCGAGAAAGATTGGTCTTCCTCCATGAAAAGCATAGCGATTTAATGGCAAATTACTCGGAATTCAAGATGCATGTTCGGGAGATGATGGCCTATGAATTGGATTCTGCAATCTACTATTATTATTATCAAAAGGCCGGTGATTCTTCACAAGAGGAAATCACAGAAAAGGATTTTGAATTTGGATACCAAGCATTGCTTGATGCCTATGGACTCTTGATCAGTGAAGTTCAATATCAAATCCAAAGAATCTATAAATTATTCCCGAAGCTCGATTTTACCAAAAAATCAAGAATCCAGGAGTATTTGAAGTACGCCAGTAGAATCAATAAAGCCTTTGAAAAGAGTCTGCGAAAGGTCATCGACGATTATGTAGAATCAGAACCCGCCTCACCTCTACAAGCGATCACTGGGCGTCTCAAAAAAAGGTATCAACGGTATTTATCAGAATACATCAACGTGATGAAGGATGCCAAAAGAAGAAAAATAGAATATTAGATAAAGAAATCGATGGAGATGGTTTTCTTGAAGAAATTGAAAACTCTTTGGTGGTTGGGATATGTAATCCCCTCCTTATTGAATCTCTTCGTGATGGGTGGTGTATTGTATACACTGATCAAGTACGATGTTTTGATTGTCTATGGTGAAGCAACCCCTGTCACATTTGAAGATTTACCTGCAGCCTTCTACATCATGGCAATGGTTTTACTCACCTATACGGTTGTCCTCTTTCACCAAATCAAAACCGAACGGATGACGTTCGGTCGGTTTCTGATTTTATACGTATTTTATTTCGTGATGAGTAGTGCGTTTTTCATTGTTTTCGCGACCGGTACAGGTCTTGATTTGTTTATGAATTACTTTATCGATTTTTTCGGCATCTATCGAATCTATGAGTTGAAAGTAGGGATATTTGGGAATGGGTATTATACTCCCTTAATCATCCTATTTGCCTTTTTCTTCCTCCAACTCGTGTTTTTTATGGTGACGACAAAAGCAAACTCTTTCGACTAAACCGAAATAATGATGGTCTCAATCTTTCGATGTTTGTCTTTGACTCTCCATAGTTGAGGATAAGGTCTTAATTCACTCGGTACTTTTTCTCCACGAAACAAAAAGCTGATTTGTTGTGTCTTGATATCGTAATTATAGATGACGATTTCTTCGGCTTTAAAGATATGATTGAAAATCATGAAGGAACCTCCTAACAAAGACGTCATATTCGTTGGTACATGTATTATACGTTTTTCAAACGTCTTTTCTTGTGCATATACCATGAGGTTTTCATGAGGATTTTGAATTTGGATGATTTGGGTGGTGATTTTTTCATGGAAATGAAGAAATCACCATTTCATCATCCTTTTTTTCTTGGTTTATGCTATCATAGTTTCATAGCGCGTTGTTGAACAACGAACATCACGATGGTGAGGAGATTAGGATTATGGCATTTTTTGATAAGATCAAACAATTGTTTACTGGAAAAGCGGCCAACGCCGATGAGGCTAGTCTTTATCGGACTGTTTCTCTGGAAGAAATTCGGAAGCATTATGATGCGGACGAATTAAATGTCGCCGCAAAGGACTTGAAATTGTTACTGGAACTATACGGGAAACGGAAGAGCAAAAAGCACAAATTCAAAGGAAGAGAATTTATCGACTTCATCCTTGGATCCAAACATAAAGATCAAAAAAATGCTGGATTCCAGCATTGGCAAAATATTGTACAAATTATTGAATCGAATAAGACCAAAGCATATCCTTATTACAAAGAAAAGATGAAAGATGCAATCGACTTCTTTTCGAAGGAAATTCGAGACATTAACGGTATCTCGATTGAAGTAAAGAAAAGCTAAATATATGAAATCCCGAAGATTGATTTCTTCGGGATTTCTTTTTTTCTTGATATGGTATCTCGATTGACAATCGCTGAGATCATCTCAATCTGAGAATCACAATTTCTCTCGTTGATGTTTGATGGAGTAGAACTCGCAGGATGGTGAAATTCCATTCCAAGCAAGTTGCACTAAGTAATCGGAATCATTTTCGACAAGAGTTCCATTTTGTTGATAGGTACGGGCGGATTCGATGGTGACATTGATAAGAAAGGTTCCTTCAAAATCAAGGTCTTCATAGAAGGCGAAATAATAACTTCCGGGATTCAGATGATAAACAACACTTCCCGTTTTTCGGAAACAAGAAGTTCCTTCAATCAAGCATTGATAGGATTCGCCACTGTCGATGGTAAGATAAACTTCTTCGTGAGCTTCGTAATGATAGATATCAATGTCCCAAGGGCCATTGATAAGAATCTGCGTTTCTCCATTCACCAAGGTACCTTTGGTACCAGTTAAATTTTTGATATCACCAGAGACATCATTCGTGAGATTATCCGCCTTCATGGTAAAGGTCATGTCTCCGAGGGGATGCGTATCGAATCGAATGATATAACTTCCTGCAGGTAATACCCCCGTTACGGTATCCTCCGATTGTAAGTTGCTTCCCCCACGGTACAAAACATTGCCGGTCGAAGTGACGATATCATATTGATATCCTGGTTGATCTCCCAAGATCGTAATCAAGGATTCTTCGGTTAAGGTAAAGGTAATGAGTTCAGAATCGTAATCATAATCAAAAGAGACTGTGACATCTTGTTCGGTATCGGAAATGTTGATGGGTGTGGGATTAAGGGTATCATCATGGAGTTGTTCAACGCGAAGGGTATAGGACTCTTCTTCATCCCCATAGAGGAGACCAACTTTGACGAGATAAGTCCCTGGTTGTAAATCCACAAAGATACCAGAATCAATAGGTTGTTCGAGAAGAGTATAGACATGGACATCGGTTAACGAGCTTCCATTGATCGTAATGAGGTAGGCATCCGGTTCTGTAATGATTAACTTGAAGTAATCAACATCATCTTCACCGTAAAAACCTCCCTCGAAGTCGGTATCAATGGGAACGGTCACGGTATTTGGGGTAAAGGTATCAGTCATGGAATCCAACATCCGATCAATAACGGAACCTTGCATCGAGACACCATCGATTTCGTAATGGCAGATCACTTCCAAGTGCAGCCAAGGTTGATAATCATCGAAGTTTTGATTAAATACAAAGTCGGTACTATCGTAGACGACATCGGCAATCACCGTATCGGTGAGCATATCCGTCAGTTTCAATTCGAAGGAATCAATTGTCATGATATCTGGAACGGATAAAGTTTGAATCTGAACATGAACATCTTTGGATGTGGAGGAATCGGTGATGGTATGCGTGGTCCCGTAATTGTAGTAGTGATTGAGTTTGGTAAAGGCTTCAGAAAAAGAATCCTCTTCGGGGAGAGTCACGGTAGGCTCAATCCCATATTCAATCGATTCCCAAGTTTGATTGGAGAAGACATAATTACTCGAATATGTCAGCATCATTTGATTGGGAAGTACCGTATAGTTGACGGCGCAAGCGCCGCCGCCTGTCGGTTGTCCAAACACAATCCCTAAATTCATATCTTGAACAATCGAGGTAAAAAGACTCGCGGCACTATAGGTTCCTTTGGACGTAAAGACAAAGAAGGTGTTGGATAGTGCATGTCTTGGGAATGCTTGGTAGGATTCGGAAATTTGATCGTGGATAAAAGCATTGGTATAGTGAAGTGGAATCGAAGAATTGGTCATATAAGTGACCAATTCCAACATCGCATTGAGACTACCACCTACACAAAATGACAAGTCGATGTAAATCGGTTTTTCAGGATCGAGATCGGTAAAATAGGTTTGAAGTAGTTCTGCGGTTTCATCGTTGAACTCGACAATACCTAACCAGTAGCATTCATCGTATTCCTTCATTTGGATGTCCCCTTCGAACGTCCAAGGATAATGATCACCAAGCGCATTGACCACATCCATATATCGGGAGTCTCTAGAAGGACTAAGAATTCCCACATCTCCAGAATTGTATCCGTAGGTCATCAATCCGGTATGGAGTTCATCGAGTTCGAGGATAAAGCGTTGGATTTTCACATTCAATTGTTCAACGGTCTCTGATTCAAAGAATCCTAATTCGGTGAAAGTGTCTAGATAACTACCATCAGGGTTGAACTCGGATTTGAGTCCATAGTAGTAATCAAAGAGAAACGCCATGAAATTGGTGGTATCCGCAATGAGTAAGGATTCATCGATCTCACTACCAAGGATTTCATTGGAGGAATCGATTTGATTGAGTGCCTCATCCAATTCATCAAAGACAAGCAATTCATCTTCTAGCAAATAGGTATCTGCCATTTCTCCGGTAAGAAGAAGATTGGCCAGTGACAAAGGAAGATAATAGCGATCGTCTTTTAATACGATTTTGAGGTTGTAAGGAGTTAACTCCATTTTCTTACTTTGAAAGAGAGCACTATGGCTTTGTTCGGTGATGTTGAGCGTCGAAGTAGATTCATAGCTTCCAGTGGAACCTAGGAGCATCGGAAATAAGATGTTGCTGAAATAGATGGTATTGTCATGAGGATCAATCGTCATGAAGAAATCATAAAAAGTGGAATCATCCACTTCATATCGCAAATTGATTTTCATGGTCGATTTTTTGGTAATCGTCACAGGTTCAATCATCCCTTCCATGGAAGCGATGAATTCTTCGATATCCACGTAAGGAACGGCGTTATCGAGATTATTTTGATATAACGAAAGTATTCGATCTTCAAAATCGAAATAGGTCGCAAGATCAACAACTGTCACTTGACGATCAAATGTCATTTCTCCTGGGAATAGGGTAGTCGTGGTGAATAAATCACCAATACAACCATAAAGGAAGAATAAGGGGATGAATGCGAGTAAGTAATACCATTTCTTCATGAGAATCTCCTGTAGTGTAGATAATTGAGTGGTGCTTGAGTTTATTATAGCATTCATGAATGTTTTTTGAGAACCTAATCAAAAAATAAGACGCATGAAAGTAGTGGCTCTCTTTCATGCGTCATTAGTGTTTATTTAGAATCCAATGAATATGAAAGCAGAAACAACCAATATCTAGATTATTACAGTAGACAATCAGTGTAAAAAGTAGTCGATGTTTAATTATCATACAAAAAGCATTTACTGTGTTCACGTCTAGGAAAACATAAAATTGGGATTATATTTTACAAAGTAATTGATTTTTTTTGGACGCTTTTTTCTGAATCAAGCATTTTCCTATATTGATTTTTACACATATGTTTCGTAATTGTATAAATTTTGGTTTTGTACTCACCAAAAACAACATAGATTATGCTTTCGATATAGTTTGTGACTATCTTTGATTATTGAATGCGAAATTTACTCATACTTTATTGCAAAAGTGTATATCAAGTGGTATTTTGAATATATAACATACATGATATTTATTATTTATTTTTTATACTCGGGTTCTTGCGTTCATTATCATATATGTGTTTTCGAGTTGTTGAAATAATCAAAGTCTGAAACAAAATTTCCACAGAATACAATTATAGTTGTGTTGATTTCATTATCTACAAGAAAGGAATATAGTGATATGTTATGTGATATTCCCAGACATAAGGTTTTTATTAGCTATTTCCATAATGAAGATCAGGTTTATAAAGATTTGTTAATTAGCATAAAGGAATTCAATTATCATTCAAACACATTCCAGAGCATTTTTGATGATTATTCAGTTCGTGAAAATGATATCGATGATACTGGAAAATCCGCAGAGATGATTAGGAAGATTATTCGAGACGAGTATATCGGTGCTGCATCCGTATTAATTCTACTTTGCGGAAATAAAACGTATACTCGAAAATATATAGATTGGGAACTTCATGCTGCCATGTATGATTCAAATGATAACCCAAAACTCGGGATTTTGGTCATCAATTTGCCAACTATTCAACAAGGCCAGATTGCAGGAGAGTTTTTTGAAGAACGAGTGATTTCTCCTGATGTTATTTGGTATCAAGTAAATTCAAGATCTGCATTTGAAACACATTGCCCATTTCTTCCTTTGCGGCTACTTGATAATTATGAATCTAGGATTACTGATGAGTCAGTCATTCCTGTTTCAATAGTCAATATAATAACCGGTATCGTGGCATGGCGGGCGAATTCCTCGACCATGGCCTGGTCATAGGTCCGTATCATGATGCCGTCGATATACCGGGACATGATTCGCGCCGTGTCGGACAAAGGTTCGCCCCTTCCC
>JAQVKB010000034.1 GCA_028694875.1 Candidatus Izemoplasmatales bacterium | reverse complement strand
AAACCGGATGAATTCCCCTATGGTAATGTCGATGAACTCGCCAAGGAATTACAAGAACTGGAAGAACTTCCTGAATTGTTTGTTTGTGCCAATGACTTCCTCGCCATCTCGATTATCAACTCTTTGAAGAAACTAGGGAAACGCGTTCCTCAAGATATCCAAGTGATGGGTTTCGATAATACGGTGGATGCCAGAAACTACGAGATTCCACTCACCACGATTGATACGGACAAAGAGGTGTTAGGAAACGAAAGTATTGTGACCTTGCTCAGTCGTGTCAAATACAAAGAAGATCGCAATCGAATCATCTATCTGAAGACCTCTCCCATTTACAGAGAGTCCACTAAATAAAAAGAAAACCCCGAATCGAGGAAATCGAATCGGGGTTCTATTTTTTTATGTTCGATCAAATTACGCCTTGTTTTTGCGAAGACGAATTCCAATCCACACATGTCCGATAAGGATCAAGAGGATCGTCAATGTTGGATAGAATATGCGCAAGTTTACAACTCCCAAATCACCATACCCATCCAGTTTGGCTGCCAATTCAATGGCAATGATGCTCAACACTGTCCATATTGAGAGCATTGCAATCCCAACCGGTCGAAAACCTTTGATGAGGAGAGCAAGGATTACCACGAGCAAGAGTCCTGCGAGCGCAACCCAGGCGATGATGGATGGGATTGTACCTGACATATATAATGTATCAAAAATACCAAATAGATGTAAGGTAACAATCGGTCCATCTTTGGGAACTCCAACAGCATACATACCAATCCCATATAGTGTCAACAATCCTAACACGAGAATTACCGTCGGTGTTTCCCAAAAGCGGATGAGTGTGACCTTTCTTGAATCACTGGAAAGATCCATCGTCCTTACGTTGTCTGATATCTGATGAATCATTCGTAAAAACCACCATCGATAAAAGAGAATCAATCCAAGATAGATTGGGATCCACACAATCGTGATTCCGAAAGTAGATAAGGTTTGATAAAGAGTGGGAGAAAGAACAAGGATGAAAGTATTCATGAAAAATGGGAATTTCACTGTCAAGTACATCAAAAAGATTCCCCACCAAAGCGCACATTTTTTGGAGATTGCGGAAAGTGAGAAACTCTCCGAGGTGAGGGATATATCATGGGGTGTAGTCCAAAACAATACCACCAAAATCATGACATGGAGCGCCATGAGAATAATTCCTAATGTTTCTATCGATTCGAATATCGCGAGAACGGACAAGATGCTCGTTGGCAGCAAAACTCCTCGCAAGAATGCGTCCCTTAATGAACTGAATTGGAGATTCATTTCTTCAAACTCAAACTTGACACCAATTAGCTTGAGTGTGTTGGAAAGAACGACATTCGGGGAAGAGCCTTCTTCCATATGTTCGCGATAATACTCCAACAAGTCTGTTTGCATTGCCTCAATCTCATCCTCGGTCATCTCATCATCCGATTGTCGGAAATGATCGATCACAAAGGCTTTGATTTTATCCTCATCGTTTCGATCCCATTGAATCGCTTTCCGGTTCCAATGCGTTGAGGAACCCACAACACGACGATGCTCTCGTAAAACACGGACACGAATCTTATAAAACGCGAAGTAAAGAATCAAGGCAAAAGGAATGCAAATAAAAGCGTATAGAAATACCAAGAAAACGACCAAAAACACTGGGCTGGCAACTTGACCGTAAGGCCCATTCGAGAACTGATTAAAGAAGTACGATACAATTTGTCCGAGATCCACGCGGAAATTCATCGTAAAGGCAAAGATCGAAAGAATGAGCATATATTTTGTCCAGCGGATGGGTCTCGCCATGATGGCGCGGTAAGACTCGACATCAAACTGAACCCGATACATATATTTGGCCAACCACGTGTTAAGAGCCATCGCTCCAAAGAGCAACATCAAGGCGATGGAAATCGCGGTGATTCCATATTTGATTTTATAGAAATTCAAGAAAATGGAAGCTACTCCCAATGATAAAGAGATTCCAATCATGATAAGAATCCATTGATTCAACTTGCGGGTCGTGATGGTTTGATTGAATTGTTCTTGTTTAGTCATCTTGTTTTCCCCCTAGAAAACGATTGAGTACTTTGGTGGTCTCGAGGAACTCTTGTCTATGTTCCTCGAGGACTTTTTTGCCATACTCTGTAATCGAATAGTACTTCCGTTTGGTATTGTTGATGCCATCCATCCAATAGGAACGAATACATCCGTCTTGTTCTAATCGACGAAACGCATTGTACAACGTGGGCTCTGTAAGGTAAGTACCCGTCCCACTTCTCGAAGCGATGATTTGATTGATCTCGTAGCCATAGGAATCATTTTCCGCGAGAATCGATAAAATGATCGCATTCGTATGTCCTCGCAAAGCTTCTCCGGCGAGATTCATCACATCACCTCCTTGAAATGGTTAATACATAATCTGCTTATGTATGACTTCATTATATCTGTCTCCAATGCATGTGTCAACATAAAAACGAATATTCTGAAGAAATGTTCATTTCGTTTTCATCCATGAATATTTTATTAGCATAAGAATACAGAAAATAAAAAAACCCGAATCGTGGGGTTTTGGTGGATGGTATAAGTATTATTTGAAATCTTGTTGGGAATCATGTAGTCTTTGATATCGATATAAGGTATCAAGCACTTCTTCTGGTTTCGCTTTGAGATCACCCATAAGCACAATATCCACACGAAACAGGAATTCAGATTTTCCCCTTTTGTAGTTCTTTCTGAACTCTGGCTTAATCATCAAAGCGATAATTGTTCTTCGCAGAATCATACCATAAGACTCTATTTCATTCCACGGAATGATTTTGTTTTTGTTTTCTCCAGCATATATTTCTATTCCTTCCGTGGAGACGGCAAAGGAATATGGAACTTTCTTTTTGACATAAATAAGAAATGCAATCGGAGGAAGATTTAAAAAGGGAATCAAAAACAGGTAGGGATTATGCAGTAAATTGAAATATATAAAACATACTCCTGCAAAACTAAACAATAAAAAGAAACCCGACACGAAAAAAATCTTTGAATAGTCCATTTCAAATGCTCTTTTATCCATTTTGTATCTCCATCGATGAGGAATATAATTGCATCAGAATCAAGCGAATTTAAGTCGAAAAAATTTTAACAATTACTCATTATGATGTGAAAGAAACAAATGATATAACTCAGGTATGGCCTTTTCAAGAGATACCGGTTTTTGTTTGGCATTATCATACCAACAATGACTAGAACTTCCAATGGCACGTAGTTCTTGAGTCATGTGATCTCTGATGATATATTCGAGTTTGATTCTTGTTTTGGAAACTTCGGCGATCTTCGTTTCAATAGCAACAGTATCGCCATATTTCACCATGGATTTGTACTGGCATTCAACTGAAAGCACAGCAAAATCAATGCCATGTTCCGTGGCTTTTTTGTAGGAAAAACCGATTTGATCAAGGAAATCAACTCTTGCTTCTTCAAACCAACGAATGTAGTTAGAATGATGGATGATTCCCATTTGATCGGTTTCGTAGTAGTTGGCTTTGCGGATAAATAAAAATTGATTTTTCATAGTTCTCTCCAAAAAAATAACAAGACTGTTCATTACTCTATAACAGAAATTACGTATGAGTTGTTTAGCCAAAAACTCTGTTTCGTGTAAGATGTCAAGCCAGTTTTCTTATCGGCTACTGGCAATTGATAAACATCTTTCTTGTTTCTTCCATGAGGACGGATATGGCAAACTCCGTTAAAACTGATTCCGGGAAAATTATTAATCAAATTCCCATTCTTCGAAACATGAGAAACGATTTCTCCAGAATTAATTACTTCCTTGGTTCTGTCAAATACTTGCCTTACTTCAATATCAAGAATATCAATTGGCATATTCCATAATTTTACATTCTCAAATATTAAATCACCAGAAACATTATAACGAAAAATAATGAATAGGAATTTCGTTTCATCAAAGTATGCACGAACATCAGATTCTTCCCAATCTGTAACCGATATTTCAACAAATTCAAAGTTTGGGAAAGACATGCTTTCTTTGATTCTTCCACTTTCATTTATTCTAATTGTTTTTGGAACTATGTTGGCTTTTAAAAACTCATCAGTTTTTGACACTTTCCCTTTTAGCCCTAGCATTCTAGAGAAAAGGATTTCATTCAAATTCTTTGGATTCCCAGAAATATGAAAAAGATTCTTTAATTCATGCTGTGATTTTCCGTAGAATTTAGCCACTTTTCTCCGAATATTCTCTTCAAATGAAATGGTTTTTTGGAACTCGGAAGTAATATATAGACACTCAAAGGACTTTTTCGTGAATCTCTTACGAATAATTTGGGTCATGTATGTAGTTTTCAATGAATATGCTCTTTGCTTTGCTACAATTGAACTAAAGGGTTGTTTGCGAGTAGATAAAGAGTTGGCTCCCTTAGTACATGCCGCTAGGTACATGGTATCACTTTCTGAAATCAAGTGAGCCTCCCCTCTACGAATTTTCGTTTGAATTAGGTTGTAATCTTCTCTTATAACGGGAAAATCCTCGTCTGGAAATTGAAAATCCAAAATATGCGTTATGGTATAGTTTGCTCTGTCAATACCATTTTGATACAAGTAAAATAATATGAGAAGCTCTGAGTTTTTCTTCATAAGCGAGCTATCCATGATATCTTTATCATAGTCAGCAAAGTAATCAATCATGTTCAGAACAAGTCGTTCTTTCGCTGAGAGAGTACCATCATGATTTTTTCGATATGGAGTGACCTTGAGTTCAAGACCAGCAATCAAGAAATCTTTATTAGGATTTGCATTTCGGTCATACTCATATGCGTTCATCTCAATGACGTGGCCAAGGGCACCTTTGTTACCAGTTTCAGAAAGGATATTTCTGTTATCAATCTCTGCAAATGTCTTTCCTTTACAAGATTCAGCAATCATAAGAATGTCCGATTTACTTGTCATATCGTACATCAAAAACACCCCCGGAAAAAGTATTTCGATCTTTACATAATGCCACTAATTTGATATAATTATACCATCAAATGCGGAGAAAAATAAACACGAGGTGCAAAATGGACAAAACTGTAGTGGAGCTTTTCGCTGGAGTAGGTGGATTTCGAGTTGGATTTAACCACATCACCAAAATTGATCAAGATGGAAGAGCCATCGAAAATCCAAATTTTGATTTTGTTTGGGCTAATCAATGGGAACCTTCAACATCAATCCAACCTGCATTTCAATGCTATCAAAAACGTTTCGGAGAGTCGACTTCGCATGTAAACAAAGACATCGCTAAGGTAGATGCTAAAGACATCCCAAATCATACTGTACTCGTAGGCGGGTTTCCTTGTCAAGACTATTCCGTTGCCAGATCATTGTCGGGTGAAAAAGGCATTCAAGGAAAAAAAGGAGTACTCTTTTGGGAAATCATACGAATTATTAAAGAAAAACAAACTCCTTTTATTCTTCTTGAAAATGTAGATCGTCTTCTGAAATCTCCCTCAAAGCAAAGAGGAAGAGACTTCGGAATAATGCTTCGTGCATTAGGAGACTTGGGATATTTAGTACAATGGAGAATCATTAATGCTGCTGACTATGGCCATCCACAACGTAGACGAAGAGTTTTTATTTTTGCAGCAAAAAATAACACCAAATATTTCTCGAAAATTTCTTCATTGAATCCTAGAGATGTTATCACACAATTCGGGATTTTCTCAAACAGATTCCAAGTTAACACTTTGTCTCATGTTGTAGAAAGCGATTTTTTATCTACTTATACTGATTTGGTCACTGTTTCAGACAAATTCCACTTTTCATTCGAAAATGCAGGCGTTTATCTTGATGGCAAGATTACCACTGGAAAGGCAAATCCTATCTTGTCTCAACAATTTCAGCTTCAATCTATTTTAGATGAAAAAATAGATGATGATACGCTATATCTGAAGGACTCTCAAATCAAAAAGTTCGAGTACCTAAAAGGAGCAAAAAAAGTACCTCGTACAAGCTTGAATGGTATGCAATACTTCTATTCTGAAGGAGGAATGGCTTTCCCAGATGATTTGACTAGTCCAGCTAGAACAATGTTAACGAGTGAAGGGACAATAAACCGAAGCACTCATGTTGTTCAAGACCCAATATCAAAGCAACTAAGAAAATTAAGTCCTAATGAGTGCGAAAAAATCAATGAGTTCCCAGCAGGTTGGACAAATTCTGGAATGTCAAAAAATAAAAGGTATTTCATGATGGGAAACGCCCTTGTTTGTGGAGTTGTTAGGAAGCTTGGAGATACTATTAGTGAAGTAATCACCAGTGAATAGAATGGTATAGGCTTTACTTAAATTTAATCACATTTCATGAAAAATGTACCCTTAATTGTAGACACAAAAAAAATCAAATGTGTGTGAAGCTATGCAGGTTACATTGTTTAGATAGAGTATCTATTACATCTACAACTTAATATACTACTCGGTTCGAAATCACATCACTTATATATAGAACAGACAAATCATCATTCGATTAATGGTCGTTCGTTCTTCATTTTTTCACCAGTATCCATTATTAATAGCCTTAACAAAACGCTCTATATTGATTATCTTGGAACTCTTGATTCATCTAGCATTGTTGATGAGTTTGGTTCTGGTACACGCCCTTGAACATGTACTTCCAGGAAAAAATACTCTATTTATAGAATATGATGAATAAACCTGAATCTGATTTTTGGGACAAGAAAACTGTATTATGTTTGTAAATTGCATAAAAATCAAAAGGTGCCATCGCTGGCACCTTTTCTTATGCGATTAACTTATGTTCAATCAATATTGCTTCTAAAGCTGTCATTACTGTTTCTTGGTTTTCGCCATCCACATGAAGCTTAATCGTCGCTCCTTGAGGAACTCCTAAACTCATCACGACGAGGATGCTTTTCAATGTCAATTTCTTGCCATTGTGTTCAATAAAAATTGGATTTGGGAACTTCGCTGCCGTTTGTGACAACAAACTCGCAGGACGAGCGTGCAATCCTGCTTCGTCGATGATCGTATATTCTTTGGTCATGATTTATACTCCTTGTAAGGTTTTTTTGACAAACGCTTCAACTTCTTCATTCGAAGACATTTGCAGACAAGCCTCCGCCATCTTTTTCATGTCGGATTGTTTGATCTTCGCGAACAATTCTCTGGTCGGAAGAATCGAAGACGCAGACATCGAATATTCATCCAGTCCAAGTCCTAAAAGAATCGGAGAAGCGATGCGATCTCCCGCCATTTCGCCGCACATCCCGGTCCAGATGCCTTCTTTGTGAGAAGCATCGATGACCATCTTGACGAGACGTAATAACGAAGGATTGTAAGGTTGATAGAGATACGCCACTTTCGGATTCATCCGGTCCGCGGCGAAACTGTATTGAATCAAATCGTTGGTGCCAATCGAGAAGAAATCGACTTGTTTGGCGAATTGGTCCGCCAAAATCGCGGCCGCAGGAATCTCAATCATGATCCCGACTTTGACGTCGCTGAATTCCACGCCTTCGCGATACAACTCTTCTTTTGATTCTTCTAACAATAATTTCGCATCTCTCAGTTCCGCTAATGTCGCCACCATCGGAAACATGATATGGAGATTGCCGTGAACACTGGCGCGAAGTAGGGCTCTCAGTTGAGTTTTGAAGATTTCTTTTTCTTCCAAGCAAAGACGCAGTGCACGATATCCTAAGAACGGATTGTCTTCTTTCGGAATCGGTAGATACGGCAGTTTCTTATCGCCACCAATATCAAGCGTACGAATGACCACGCGCTTGTCTTTCATCGCTTCCAGCACGGCTTTGTACGCTTCATATTGTTCATGTTCTGTCGGAAGCGCGGAATTGTTCATATACAAGAATTCGGTGCGATAGAGGCCAATGCCTTCCGCGCCGTTTTTCAAGACGCTTTCCAAATCGTCCGGGCTGCCTATGTTGGCGGCAAGTTCGACATGGACATTGTCTTTCGACATCGAAGGTTTGTCTCGTAACGTTGCCCAGAGACGTTTCTTCTCTTCAAAGTCTTTTTGCTTTTGCGTGAATTTCTCAATGACTTCCTTGGCGGGATTCAAGAAGACTTCTCCCGAAAATCCATCGAGGACAATCGTATCGCCATTTTGAACCGACTCGAGCACATTCTTCGTGCCGACGACGGCGGGAATTTCCAAACTTCTGGCCATGATCGCGCTATGGGACGTTCTTCCGCCAACGTTGGTCACAAAGCCTTTGACAAATTTGCGATTGAGTTGCGCGGTATCGGATGGTGTGAGGTCATGCGCGATCACAACGACTTCTTGATCGATTTCGGAAGGATCGCGGTAAGGCAACCCTAAGAGATGAACCAAGACGCGTTGACGGACGTCTTTGACGTCGACGGCGCGTTCTTTGAAGTAATCGTTGTCCATCGATTG
>JAQVKB010000033.1 GCA_028694875.1 Candidatus Izemoplasmatales bacterium | reverse complement strand
ATAATAACCAGGATCTAGATAAAACAGAACCCAGTTATCTCGATTGGGAACCACAGAATAGTTGTATCCATGGTTGATTCCGGCATCAAACTCGATGTCTTCTACATTGGCTTGAACACCGACACAAAAACCATATTCACCTGGTGTTTTGCGAACAACCTCTCCTAAGCGATAATCTTGGATATAATCCATTTCAATGAGCAAACTACTTTCAGCCACAATGCCAATCAAATTGATGCGAGCTTCCATCAGAAATCCACGATAATCCGGATCGAAGGTAAAAGTGACGTTGAGTGTCGTACGGTCAATATCGACACGATCCAAGATCGAAAACTGGGAAATAAATCCATCTCCAAAAAAATCATCCCATCGATAGAAAAGAACCTGTCCTTGAAAAACATACTCGGATATTTGGACAACATTCCCTAAATATTGAAGTGTGTTTTCGTTGGAAAAACCGAGATCGTATAAGATCGATAGGATACTATCAACCGTGACCTCTTCCGCCGCAACTCTTTGATGAAGCAGTTGAGAATCATTGGCGTAGTACTCCATGATTTTGCCATCTAAAACTGTATAGTAATCAAGCGCTTCGATTAGGGTGAGTCCGTTTCTTTGAGTATATGCGAGATAAAAGTCGTCCAAACCCAAATCGAGATCAAATTGAGCTGAACTATTCGAAACCCTACTGTAGGATGGATAATGGACGGTAATCTCTGTTTCAGAATTCACCGAAAGTTGAGACGTCAAAATGAAATTCTCGGAATAGAGATCATAGGAATCCATAAAGATGTCAAGGTCTCCAGGTTCAAGATCTTCCCATGTAGATGGCATTGTCCACGTGGTTGTCGTGGTTGTCGTTGGTCTCGAAGTCGTCGTCGAGGAAGTCAACGAAATCGAAGTAATGGATTGATTATCACAAGCCATCAATCCGAAGATGAATACGATGAAGGTCCATACAATAAAGAGTTTTTTCACGTCATGCTCCCTCTCATTTGAAATCCCTAAAGAAATAAAAAAGTTCTTTGTGGTTCAATAGAAAAACCTTATCTAGATTAATTTCCCAAATATCTAGGTTGGTTAACGATAATCCTTTTTCATTTCTGACAAGATGTCTTGAAGTAGCCTAATCTGTTCAGATTGAAGTCGGACAATCTTATTCATCTTCCAATACCATGTTACGAGTTCTCGAATCAACAAAAACAGTAAAATTGTAACGCCGAAAATAATGAGGAACGTTTCAAAATCGATTCCTCCTATCAAATTTGTTAGGAAATCTACAATGTAATCCAATATCGTCATTTTCAAGCTCCTTCTTCATTTTTACATATCGTAATGATTATATCACAGAAGCGAATTGCGATAAATACTCTTCTTCAATTCGCTAATCCTACTAACAGTGATTCTACAAAAAAAGCCCTAATAGGGCTTTGCTTCGTCTTCGTGGTGGCTCAGGACGAGATCGAACCGGCGACACATGGATTTTCAGTCGTTTCATGCATGATTAATATGCTAAATCAGATTTTTATAGTGAAGATCCATCAAAAAATAGTTTCCAAAATAACTGTAATTCTACATCTTCAATAATTACATGTTATTCAAAATACTATTACAAAAAGATGGAAATACTTGATCAATACCAATTCTTTTTCCTAAAGTAGCGTATTAACTTCATGAAACGTAATACTTTGGGCAATTAGTGTTGCCAAAAGACAGTCATAATCAAGACAAATTATCTATCCCTATATAACCATCTTACGATATTCAAAACTATTACTGCACCGATAAACATAAAGCCAACTGTATATTTCTGTGTTCCAAAAAAAATAACTGCCCCTATTATAAAAAATAGTTGAAACAATCTTAATTTACTCATAATAACCTCTTCAATTATATTTAATTTGTACTATGTTATGAATTATATCACATATACAATAGCAAGTGAATATCGCCTGCTGTATTTTTATGAATAAATATGGTTTGTCCGTGTGTCGCAGATAGGTTATGTAACTTGATCAAAATAAGCAACAAAAAAAGCCCCTTAACAGGGCTTTGCTTCGTCTTCGTGGTGGCTCAGGCCGGGATCGAACCGGCGACACATGGATTTTCAGTCCATTGCTCTACCAACTGAGCTACCGAGCCATGAAGTGGCGGTCCGGACGGGAATTGAACCCGCGATCTCCAGTGTGACAGACTGGCATGTTAACCACTACACCACCGGACCACTTATGGTTGCGGGGGGAAGATTTGAACTTCCGACCTTTGGGTTATGAGCCCAACGAGCTACCAGACTGCTCCACCCCGCGATTTATTTAGTGCTATTTTATCATATCAAACGAGTACTCAATTGTCAAGAATGAAACCAGGGATTCCTGCATCAAATTTGACAAACAAAGCATCGATGACTTGCATGGTTGGTACCCGAGGCCGGGCTCGAACCGGCACGTCATCACTGACATTGGATTTTAAGTCCAACGCGTCTACCTATTCCGCCACTCGGGCAAAAAATGATTGGTGACCCGCAGGCGATTCGAACGCCTGACCCTTTGATTAAAAGTCAAATGCTCTACCGACTGAGCTAGCGGGTCATGATAGCTCCCAATCGAGCTCTATAAGCAGATGGTGCCGAAAACAGGACTTGAACCCGTAACCTACTGATTACGATTCAGTTGCTCTACCAGTTGAGCTATTTCGGCACAAAAATGGCGGAGAAAGAGGGATTCGAACCCCCGCGGCGATCGCTCGCCCTGTCGGTTTTCAAGACCGATCCCTTCAGCCGGGCTTGGGTATTTCTCCATGGAAGGTTTCCAAATGGTGGACCCAGTAGGACTCGAACCTACGACCGATCGGTTATGAGCCGACAGCTCTGACCAACTGAGCTATGGGTCCAAATTGGTAGCGGCGGAGAGACTTGAACTCTCAACCTTACGGGTATGAACCGTACGCTCTAGCCAGTTGAGCTACACCGCCATCACACAAAATGAACAAAATTGGTGGAGTATAGCGGGATCGAACCGCTGACCTCCTGCTTGCAAGGCAGGCGCTCTCCCAGCTGAGCTAATACCCCACGGCAGATATAAAAAAAGTGGTGGGCCTAAATGGACTTGAACCATCGACCTCACGCTTATCAGGCGTGCGCTCTAACCACCTGAGCTATAGGCCCAAAACCAACACTTCGCAGTGCGATATATATAATACTATTTTCTCCTAGGTTTGTCAATGAAAAAATGCCAAGTTTGAGTCAAGTTTTTGGTTTGTCGGAATCCTGCCGTATCACTCCTGTAGAAGGGCGATACGGCGCGGATTCTCGATTCTTTTGATTTTCTTATTTCGGAGTGCTCGGATACTTCACCAGGTTTTTCACGAGCTTTTCGTCGATGATTTGTTCAGGATCCAGACCTAAGTCCGCGCACATCGCAAGCGCATAGATCAAGACGTCCGCCAGTTCTTCTTTGATGTTTTCCATATTGGGGACGTTATCCGGCCATTGATAGTTCTCTAAAAGTTCTGCGGCTTCGATGATAATTGATTTTGCCAAAGCGTCTGGCGTATCGTGTTCTTTCCAGCCTCGTTCATCACGAAAGCGAATGATCTTTTCCAGTAGTTCCTTCATTGGTTTCTCCTAATACTTTCTTGATGCGTTTGCGAAGCGCCATTCGATCGATTAAAACGATGTGTCCGCAACCCAAACATTTGATTTTACAATCCGTTCCAAAACGTACAATTTCCCAACGGTTGGCACCACAAGGATGACCTTTCTTGAGTTCGAGAAGACTCCCGAGTTTGATTTCGAAGTCCATCTTATTCTTTCCAATCCCGCAAGCGTTTCACAAACGCTTCGGCTTCGGTTTCATTGGAAAAGGTCAAAACCAGTTTGTTCCCCGCGGCTTTGGGCGGTTGTGTGAGACCCAGATTCTTCTCCGCCACTACACGAAGATCTTGAACCAGCCCTGCGAGCGGATGCTCGGAGGGTTTTCTCTTGATCTCTTTGCGCTTCTTTTCTTTTCTCGCGAGCGCTTCAATCTCGCGCACGGTCATTTGATGATCGACGACGAGCTGCGCAATCGTATGGATCCGATTCACATCTTTTAATTTGGATAGCGCGCGCGCATGGCCCATGGAGATATTGCCGTTGTTAATTTCGGATAACACCGTCTCTGGAAGATGGAGAATTCCTAACGTGTTTGAGACATAGGAACGACTCTTCCCAATCTTTTGAGAGAGTTCTAAGTGCGTGAGATTCAAGGACTCAATCGCATTTTGGTACGCTCTCGCTTCTTCGACGATCGTCAAGTCTTCGCGTTGAATGTTTTCCAGGAGCGCGAGTTCCGCCAAATACTGATTGTTATAGTCTCTGACAATCGCGGGCACCGTTGAAAAACCGGCGAGAGCCGATGCTTTGCATCGTCTTTCCCCCGCCACAAGCATGTATCCGGAAGCGACTTTTTTGACGATGACGGGTTGTAAAACGCCGTTCATCCGAATCGATTCTGCCAACTCCTGAAGTTGAACGGGATCGAAGTGTTTCCGCGGTTGATAGGGATTGGGTTCAATCTTGGAAATCTCAATCTCGACGACTTCTTCTTTTTCGAGATCAAGAATTTCATTCTCTTTTAAGAGATCTCCCAAACCGCGTTTAACCAAAGGTTCTTTACTCATTGCGTAGAATCACCTCTTTGGCGAGTTGACGATAAGAAAGGCTGGATTTGGATTTGGGTGAAAACTCCGTGACGGGTACCCCATAAAATGTCGCATTCGAACAAGAAACATTGCGTGGGATAATCGTTTGGAAGACTTTTTCACCAAAATACGTTTTGACTTCATTGACGACTTGGAATCCGGAAGAAACGCGGGTATCCAACATCGTTAACAACACACCGAAGATCGTTAAGGTTTCCTTGTTCACTTTCTTCTTCGATTGAACCAAACGAATCGTATTCAAGAGTTGGGTCAGCCCGTCCATCGCGAGAAACTCGCATTGGACCGGCACGATGACGCCATCGGAAGCCATCATCGCATTCGTGGTGACATAACCTAACGAAGGAGGGCAATCGATTAAGATGAAATCATAATCTTCTTTGACTACCGATAATTGCGTGTGCAAAATGAAATCGCGGTTACTGTTCATGATGATTTTTTCTTCGACGGGGTCGACCGTCGTCTTCGCTGGCAAGACATCAATCATCGGATTATCCGTTTTCATGATGACATTCGCGAGTTGTTCGTCATCGGTCAAACAATCAAAAACACTTTTTTCAAAACTTCCACGGTCAATACCCATGCAAGTCGTCGCATTGGCTTGATAGTCCAAATCGATGAGCAATACTTTTTTTCCTAAATAAGATAATGATGACGCCAAATTGATGGCTGTTGTGGTTTTCCCCACACCGCCTTTTTGATTGGCGATGGATATAACTGTTCCCATGATGTCCTCCTATTTGGGCTCTTTGCGAGACAAATATTCTTCAAACAACGCTTGATTGTCTTTGAAGAATCCAATTTGTCCTGGCGTGAAAAACATTTCCGCCTCAGGGCTGTCAAAGAGCGCCTGCAAATCTTCTGTGGTGAATACGCGATGCATCTCGTCCCATTGATCGATATCATAGATTTCATGGGCGAGGAAACGATACATCAACGCCAGCGCAATGATTTGCTCATCGGTATGTTCTGTCAATGAATCGATATCATACAAATATCGGTTGGCTTTGTACGGTTGAGAAGGTCGAAACTTCGTATGGAAGTTGACAATCATCGAAAACATTTCTGTCCGTTGATCCAACATGTATTTGCTCAAACGGTTGGCGATTTTTTTGGTCGCGATACTAAACTCATCGTGTTCCAAAATTCGCTCTAAACCGCGTTCGTGAATGTACAGGTACAAATCAAGGACATTCGTGATGTCTCTTCCATCGGCTTTGAATTGTTCGTAGATGAATGCGGAGAGTTCATCGGCAGCGCATTGGAAATCAAGGTCTTCGTAGAACGCAGAACCTTTTTCCGTCTTCCGAATTTGATCCAGATAATACAAAATGTGATCTTGGTACTTCTCAATCACGTGATTCATTCGTACCCATTCATAATTGAGATCGGTATAAACCTTCTCATTGAGCAAGATTTGAATCAAAAATACCAGATAGAACAACGCCAAGAATACGCTATACACCGCGATGCTTCCAGGAATATCCGTCGCAAGAAGCAATCCTTGTTGGTGGAAGATTGTATAATACAGTCCTAATAGCAACACAATCGTGCCATAACTGACATAGACATAGATTTCTTGGTAGAAAATAATGACGACCAAAGTAATAAAGAAGAACAAATAAGCATAAAGCGATGTACTTCCCAATGTATAGAACAACGTGAGTAATATCGAATACCAAATCGTGAAATGAATCGCGGCCATCTGTCTGCCAAAACGTATTAGCAAGATAATGATGCCAAAGAACAAGAACAAAGCACCGATGACGGCGATCTTAAAGACCAACGTATAATCGAGGAAGAACGAGAACGGCACGGTAATCGCCGTCATCGCCAAGAGAAACATCATGACGAGTGAAATCTTGATCGTACGGACTTCGCTCATCGGTAAGAATTCGGTCACAAAGACGCGGCGAAGGAAATCTCTCATGATCTCGCCTTCTTTCCAAACGCATCTTGGATGATGGCGTCAAAGACCGCAGAGTTTTCGGCGTAGACCCTCACAATCCGAGGATCCATCGTGTAGTAAAAGTCGGTTTCCGTAATCGAAGATAAAATATCCTCTTCCTCCAGTTTGGGCAAAATCGCAAATCCGCGTTTCAACGCGGCGTAAAACAACACAAACGCGATAATTTTGATCTCCAACGAATCTCCAGGATGATTGAAACTCTTAAATTGCGTTTCCGAAAAGATTTCTCTCGGTTGAATTTGCAAATCACGCATATAGGCAAACTTCATGGCGGCTTTCTTGAGTTTCGCATGTCCGCCGATTTGAAGATCTTGGAGGCGTTCGAAGTCTTCCTTCTGATACTTGGGATACATCTCCATCAACGTTTCGATGGAAGTGCCTTCATCGAGTTGGCGAAGGAGGCTTACTTTCTCTTGGAAGATATTTTCACTTCCGACTTTCGCGCAGAAACTCGATAAGAAGGCGTCCAATGCATCATAATAGGACGCTTTCGTTTCTTGTGGTTCTTGGACTTCTTTCTTGAGGTCTACCAACAAATCCAAATTGCGGAACTCCGCTTCTTTGGAAGAGGATATTTGGTTGAAGAAAAAACTCTTTTGTTTCACGATGATGAAACTCGATAGCGACAAAATCGCCATAAACGCGATGAAGAAAAAGGCTATCCCAAAACGCGAATCCAACGTGGCGGTTTCGAGCCCCAAGAATTCAGGGTAATTGATGACAATCATCAGTACCGCGAATAGCATCATCGCGTCGGAAATCACGAGCACTCGCAAATCTTGATAGAAGACGCTAATCGCATATGCGATAAAGAGACCAATCAACATCGACGGACTTTGAAACAAGAAAAGCACAAACGAGGAAAGCACAAACAATCCAATTGTCGTGATGAACTTGTTTAGGGTATAGAACTCTTCGTGCTCTTTGGCGTATGCCGAAGAAGCGATATTCATCAGAAGCAACATCAAAAACCCGAACATCAGCATCACGATCTGCGCCGAAGGGAACTTGGCCAGAATCATGTAGACGAGATAGAGAACCATGGACACCGCGATGATCGCGATGACGAAATGATTTCTCGTTCTCAGATGCTTGATTTCGAGTTGTTTGCGATACTCTTCAATTTGAGAGAAGATGAATGATCGCTTGTTCAAAACGTTCCTCCTATAAGGGACGGTGTTTGATTTGTCCGAATGTACGTGGATATAAGCTCGGGGTATGTTTGGTTTTTCGATAGACCAACAAGGTATGGATGCGGTCTTGATCAATCTCGTAATCGATTTTTTTCTCGAAGACGCAACCTAAGGTTTCAACCGCATGGTTGGCTTCTTCTTTCTCATCTTCGATTTTGCTTGACTTCATGGCGATGAACGCCCCGCCCATCTTGACAAAAGGAATCGAAAGTTCGGAAAGGATATGGAGTCTAGCGACAGCACGCGCCGTCACCAAGTCGAAATGTTCTCGTTGCTTCAGTTCTTCGGCTCTGCCGTGAATCAAGGTGACGCCATGAAGACCCAATTTGGCGACCAATTCTTCTAAGAATTTGATGCGCTTTTGTAAGGAATCCACAATCGTGATTTGAAGTTCTGGAAAAAAGATTTTCAGCACGATGGATGGGAATCCTGCCCCCGCACCAATGTCGAGTAGGGTTTGTTGTTTGAGAGAGGCAGCCTGTGCGAGATGAAGCGAATCGAGAAAGTGCAGACGATACACCTCATCGCGGCTGGTCAGTGCGGTTAAATTCATCACTTGATTTTGTTCGGTTAAGTACTGAAAATAGATCTCGCATTGTTCGAGTTGACGCGCAGAATATGCGATATTGAGAGCGTTCAAGGACGCCTGAAAGTCCACATTTATCACCTTATTCTATATTGTAACATATTCTTC
>JAQVKB010000032.1 GCA_028694875.1 Candidatus Izemoplasmatales bacterium | reverse complement strand
TCTTCCGATCTCGGCCTTCGACCATCTTCAAGATGATGTTTTCGGGCTTCGGTTTTGCCGATTCCGCGTTTTCATTGAGCGCTTCTTTCGTCAAAATTTCACGTTCGTGCGCAATCACTTCTTCGGAAATATCTTCTTGAGACAAATATTTGGGAGAAGACGCGGCGACATGCATCGCGACATCTTTTGCGGTTTCCGCGTCGCCACCGTTGATCACGGAAAGGCTGGCGATTTTTCCGCCCAAATGGATGTACAAGCCGAAGTTTTGAGCATCGGTTTTTGTAAACGTCGCAAAACGGCGGAAGCTGATGTTTTCGCCAATCGAGCTGACGCTTTCAAGAAGCAATTCTTTGAGTGGTTTTCCGTCGACCAAAGAAGCAATGGCTTCTTCGTCGTTTTGGGCGTTGCTGTCAAGCAATGCCGCACTGACTTTCTTCACAAGGGCGACAAACTTTTCGTTTTGAGCGACAAAGTCCGTTTCGCAGTTGAGTTCGAACACGATTGCTTTGTTGCCTTTCGCGGCAACTTCGCAAACGCCTTCGGCCGCGATGCGAGAAGATTTCTTGGCTGCTTTCGCAATCCCTTTTTCTCTCAGCCAATCGACAGCTGCTTCGATATTTCCTTCGGTCTCGACAAGGGCCTTTTTGCAGTCCATCATGCCAGCACCGGTCTTATCGCGTAATTCTTTAACCAAACTCGCGGTGATTTCCATGGTATTTCCTCCTCAGTTTTCAATCGTATCATAACATAAACCAGAAAACGTGACAATTGGTTTTCTGGAAAAAGGGAGCGAAACCGCTCCCCAAAAAGGTACTATTTCTTGAGTTCTTCGATGAGCTCGGCTTTTTTCAGTTTGGAGTAGCCAGTAATGCCTTGTTCCTTCGCCATTTCGCGAAGTTCCGCAACTGTCATCGACTCGTAGTCAATGGCCGAAGCTGTCTTCACGACGACTTCAGGTTGCTTTTCTTGAATTGGAGCCGCTTTCGCTTCAGGAGCGACTTCTTTTTTGACTTCTTTTTTGACTTCCGGCTTCACTTCCATTTTGATGGGAGCGGCTTTGGGAGCTTCTTTGGGTTCAACGATGACTTTTTTGATGGGTTTCTTCGGTGCTTCTTCCTCTTCTTCGTCTACGAGATCGTCACCGACTTCTTCTTCGTCTTCGACATCCGCAAGGATTTCTCCGCCGTTGGCTTCGATGACCGCATCCGCCATTTTTCCGACGATGAGTTTGACGCTACGAAGCGCGTCGTCGTTGGCAGGAATGATATAATCAACATCATCCGGATCGCAGTTCGTATCGATGATACCGAATACCGGAATCCCGAGTTTGCGTGCTTCCAAGATAGCATTGCGTTCTTTTCTGGGGTCGATGATGAAGAGCGCTTGAGGAACGCCTCTCATTTCTTTGATACCGCCAAGGAATTTTTCATAGCGGTCCATTTCTTTGCGAAGGGTAATGACTTCTTTTTTCGGAAGAACATTGAACGTGCCATCTTCTTCCATTTTGTGAAGATCTTGAAGGCGTTTAATCGACTTCTTGATCGTTTTGAAGTTGGTCAGCGTGCCGCCTAGCCAACGTTTGTCAACATAGTATTGTCCCGCGCGAATCGCTTCTTCACGGACTGGATCTTGAGATTGTTTCTTGGTTCCGACGAAAAGGACTTTTCCGCCTTCGGCCGCGATGTCGAACATCGCTTTGTAAGCGACATCGATGCAATCGCTCGTTTTTTGAAGATCGATGATGTGAATCCCGTTTCTCGATGTGTAGATGTAGGGAGCCATTTTCGGATTCCAACGTCTCGTTTGATGTCCGAGGTGTACGCCTGCTTCAAGCAGACCTTTCATAGAAATGATGCTCATTGCGTTTTGTTTCCTCCTGGTTTTTTTGATTTTTCCTCCACCACGCGTCATCGCGCCATGCCACCCGGAATCGGGCTCTGGGCATCTTGCTCGGTGGTGTGCGTATTTTTTACGGCGCTAATATTTTAACAGAAAAACAGCGCGAAATCAAGCATAATTTACCCGTTTTCCTAAGGAAATGAAAAGCCGCGCATGAATGCACGGCTATCTTCCAGTACTTCCAAATCCACCAAGGAGTTTCGCCCCTGAGGAAGGTTCGTCATCGACGGTCAAAAACTTCGTAAAAATTCCTTGGGCAAGGCGCTCGCCTTGTTTGATTTCGGCAGGTTCGCTGCCAAAATTCCAGAGAAGGATGTGAATGTGTCCTTCGTTGTCAGGATTGTTGTAATAGTCTTTGTCGATAATCCCAACACTATTGGGTAACGTCAAATGACGTTTGTAAGATAACGAACTTCTGGGGAAGATTTGAAGAACTTCTCCTTCTTCCATATAGGCCTTGACGCCAGTAGGCACGGCAACGGTCTGTCCCGGTTGAATCAACACATCGATGGCGGATTCAAAATCATAGCCTGCGCTATGTTCGGTGTTGCGTTTGGGAAGGTGAATGTCTTTTCCAAGATACGCGGTGACAATTTCAAAACCGCGATGTTTGAGTTTCATTACACTTCACCCGCGCCACTTTGAGAGATTTGACGTTTCAATTCGCGTTCCGCAAGCATCAATTCGACATTGCGTTTGCGGTTTTCTTCCAGTCGTAACTCGCGTAGTTCTTTCAAGTTTTCCATCGCTTGTTCTTTGGAACGTCCAATGAAAGCATCTTGAGCAATCACGGTAATAAGATTGTTGTGGTGTTCGAGTAAGCCTCCAATAATCACGACGAAATACACCAAATCTCCTTGCTCAAGCTTGAGAAATCCGGTGTCAATGGTCGATGCGATCGGTAAATGGTTGGGAAGGATGCCATATTCTCCATTGCTTTTGGAAGACACGAGAACATAGGATACTTCTTCGTTATAGAGTTCGCCGTCAGGCGTCACGATGACAATCCTCATGGCGCACCTCCTTTACTTCTTCATTTTTTTGGCTTTTTCAATGGCTTCTTCGATGGATCCGACATAGCGGAACGCGTCTTCGGGTAAATCATCATGTTTTCCAGAAAGGATTTCTTTGAACCCACGGACGGTATCCGCGACTTTCACGAAACTTCCTTTCATGCCGGTGAATTGTTCGGCGACATGAAGATTTTGCGACAAGAACAAACGAATCCGACGGGAACGATGGACAATCAGTTTGTCATCTTCCGAAAGTTCATCCATGCCAAGAATGGCAATGATGTCGAGGAGGTCGTTGTATCTTTGCAATGTTTTTTGGACTTCACGAGCAACACGGTAGTGTTCTTCGCCCACGATTTCCGGTGCCAAGGCACGGGAAGTCGAAGCCAGCGGATCGACCGCGGGATAAATTCCTTCTTCGGAGATTTTACGAGACAAGTTGGTCGTCGCGTCGAGATGAGTGAAGGTCGTCGCAGGTGCGGGATCGGTATAGTCATCGGCGGGGACATAAATCGCTTGAATCGACGTAATCGATCCGTCTTTGGTCGAGGTAATCCGTTCTTGCAAATTACCCATATCGGTGGCGAGCGTCGGTTGATAACCCACAGCGGATGGCATCCGACCGAGGAGGGCCGATACTTCCGAACCGGCTTGCGTGAAACGGAAGATATTGTCGATGAACAAGAGTACATCTTGATGTTCTTCATCGCGGAAATATTCCGCCATTGTCAGACCCGTGAGTCCAACGCGCATTCTCGCACCAGGCGGTTCATTCATTTGTCCGAAGACCATGGCGGTTTTTTTGATAACCCCCGATTCGGTCATTTCGGTATACAAGTCATTGCCTTCACGAGTTCTTTCGCCAACCCCGGCGAAAACGGAGATGCCTCCGTGTTCTTCGGCAACGTTGTGAATCAATTCTTGAATCAACACGGTTTTTCCAACCCCGGCGCCACCAAACAGACCGATTTTACCACCTTTGATATAAGGGGCTAACAAATCGACAACTTTGATGCCGGTTTCTAAAATTTCGGTTTGAGCGTTGAGGTCTTCCAAGGATGGCGCAAGGCGATGAATCGGAAGGCGTTTGAAATCCTTCTTTGGCATCGGATTGCCATCGATGGGTTCCCCCAAGACGTTGAAAACACGACCCAAGGTAATGTCTCCAACAGGGACGCTAATCGGCTCGCCCAAATCCTTGACTTCCATTCCACGGACAAGACCGTCGGTCGAATCCATCGCGATGCATCGCACCGTGTTCCCGCCTAAAAACAACGAGACTTCAAGGGTGAGTGCAATCGCGACGCCATGGTTGTCTTCTTTGGCGATTTCGATGCGTAAGGCATGATTGATTTTTGGCATGTTTTGTTCAAACAGGACGTCCACAACGGGACCCATAACCTGTAGAACTTTTCCAATGTTTGGCATATTCGACTCCTACTTCACGGCGTTGGCACCACCGATGATATCGGTGAGCTCTTTGGTGATAGCGGCTTGACGCGCGCGGTTGTATGTCAAGGTTTGTTTCGAGATGACTTCGATGGCATTGTCAGTCGCCGACTTCATCGCGGTCATTCGTGACGCATGTTCGCTCGTTTTGGCGTCAAGAATGATGCCATCGAGCGTGTTTTCAAGATAAATCGGCAATAACTGCGCGGCGACTTTTTCAGGGGAAGGTTCAAACAAATATTGAATCTGGAGTTTGTCTTCGCCTTCGATCAAATCGTGAAGCGGCAGCAACGTTTCTTCTTGCACGATGGAATTCATCGTATTGATGTAATGCGAATACACAATCACGATTTTGTCAACTTGTTCTTCGAGATACAAATCGATGAAGGCGCGGCTCATCGCTTGAAAATCGATGAACTGCACTTCATCCCGAGAATTGATGGATTCGCGGTTGAGCAGAGGATATTTGTTCCGTTTCACCCAAGAAAATCCGCGGAATCCAATCGTTCCCACGATGAAGTCGTCTTTTTTCGGATGACGTTCTTCGAGGATCTTATGGAAATATTTGAACACGTTGGCGTTATACGGTCCGGCTAATCCTCGATCGGAGGTGACGAGGATGTATCCCGTTTTCTTGATCTCACGTGTCTTTAATAAGGGATGTGTGACATCCGGATTGGAACGCAAGATGTTTTGTAGGACACCTTTGAGTTTTTCTTTAATGGGTTGAAACGCACGATATTTCTTTTCGACTTTCCGTAATTTCGAGGCGGAAACCATATTCATTGCCTTCGTGATTTGGGAAGTCTTTTTTGTCGCTTCAATGCGGTTTTTGATTTCTCTTAACGCGGCCATGCGCTAGGTCCCTCCTTTCTGAACGGACTTATAAGAAATTCACAGTGTAGTCTTCAAGCAAGTTTTCGAGTGCTTTGACATCCCCAAGTTCCTTGGTTTGTCGGATGTTGGCCAAAAAGGCTTGACCTTGTTCTTGTTCTAGCAAGAACGCGTGGAGTCCCTTTTCGTAACGGTGAATGTCTTCAACTTTTATTTGATCCAAATAACCTTTAGTGAGGGCGTAAATCGAAACAGCTTGAAGTTCGAAAGGCATCGTTTGATGAAGCCCTTGTTTCAAGATTTCGACGGTACGTTGTCCACGGTCGAGTTTGGCTTTGGTTGCATCATCCAAGTCGCTACCAAATTGGGTAAACGCTTCGAGTTCACGGAAGCTCGCGAGGTCGAGACGCAAGGTTCCGCTGACTTTTTTGATGGCTTTGAATTGTGCGGATCCACCAACACGAGATACCGAGAGACCAGCGTTAATCGCAGGACGAATACCGGAGTAGAACAACTTCGATTGCAAGAAGATTTGTCCATCGGTAATCGAAATGACATTGGTCGGAATATAGGCGGAAATATCGCCTTCTTGGGTTTCGATGATGGGAAGCGCGGTAATCGATCCGCCGCCGAGGCGATCGGATAGTTTCGCGGCGCGTTCCAAAAGACGGGAATGCAAATAGAAGACATCGCCAGGGAAGGCTTCGCGACCCGGAGGTCTGCGTAACAAGAGCGACAATTCGCGGTATGCGATCGCATGTTTGGTCAAATCATCATAAATAATCAAAACGTGCTTGCCTTCGAACATGAATTCTTCCGCCATCGCGACGCCGGCATAAGGAGCCAAGAACAGAAGCGGGGCAGGATCGGAAGCGGAGGCGCTGACGATAAACGAGTAGGAGAGCGCATCATGCTTTTTCAAGGTTTCAAGAACGTTCATGACCGTCGAAGCTTTTTGTCCGATGGCAACATAAATACAAATGACGTCGCCACCTTTTTGATTCAAAATCGTGTCGACCGCAATCGATGTTTTTCCGGTTTGACGGTCGCCGATGATGAGTTCGCGTTGTCCTCTTCCAATCGGAACGAGGGCATCGAGCACCTTGATTCCGGTTTGAAGCGGTTGATTGACGCTTTGGCGATCGATGACACCGGTCGCTTTGCGTTCAATCGGACGCGTTTTCTTGGTCGCAATTTTGCCAAGTCCATCCAACGGCTGACCGAGCGGGTTCACAACCCGTCCAATCAAGGATTCGCCAACTGGAACTTCCAAAATCTTTCCGGTTGTTTTGACGGGGTCGCCTTCACGAATCGACGATGAGTCGTTGAGCAAAATCACACCGACGTGTGTTTTTTCGAGGTTTTGGACCATGCCGTAAACCTCGTTCGGGAACACGAGCAATTCTCCCGCCATCGCGTGGTCGAGTCCATAGACAAGCGCAATTCCGTCACCAACGGAAATGACGCTTCCCACTTCTTCGGTCAGGGAGCGTTTGCTGTAATTTTTGATTTGTTCCTTCAGAAGGGAACTGATTTCCAATCGATCAATCGGCATAGGGTCACCTCAGTTGTGGTAGAGTTCGGACGCAAGATCCGTGAGTTGGCGCGACGCAGTCGCGTCATGAATGTATCCTTCGTATTCGATCCGCGTTCCCGCTAGAATCGAGGCATCAAGGATGTTTTCGAGTTCGACTTTTTGGAGGTGGTCTTTCTCGATTTTATGACGAATCCGTTCGAGTTCGGACGGGGTCAATGGTGTTTTGGAATAGACTTTGGCTTTGAGAATATCTTTTCTGTGCAAGAGAATCTCTTCAAAGGCTTCCTGGATTTCTGGAATCAGATCAAATCGTTCGTTGTCAATGAGGACAAACAAGAAATCCGTGAAAAGGGAACTTCCTTGAGAGGAAGAGATTACCTTTTTCTTCTCATCTTTGGAAAATCCAGGATGGCGCATAAAACGACGGACTTCCGGATCCAATTGAAGGACGAACTGGTTCATTTGATTTTGAATCTTCGAAACGGATTTCCCTTCTTCTGCGAGCGCAAAAAGCGCCAGTGCGTACTGACGTGCTTCTTCACTCATGAAGACTCACCCGATTCGAAATTCGCAATCGCAAGATCACGATATTTGTTAGGATCCAGCTCTTCATCCAGAATCTTACCAGCCATCATCGTCGCAATTTCCACGACTTCACCGCGCAACTCGCGACGTGCGTGTTCTTTGTCGATTTCGATTTGACGGTTGGCGTTTTCAAGGATACGAATCGCTTCTTGACGTGCTTCTTGAACGATTTCTTGATGTTCCCGATCGGCTTCAATACGGGCTTGCGACATCATCGCATCACCACGTTTTTTGAGCTCAAGCAATTCTTCTTGGCTTTTCGCACGAACTTCTTCGGCTTCGAGTTGAGCCGCTTTGGCTTTTTCGAATTCTTGGTCCATCGCGGCACGACGTCCGTCAAGATAAGCCACGACCTTTTTCCAAAAGAACTTCTTCACGATGAGCACAAGCACAATCGTGCCAAGGATTTGAACGAGAATATCCAGTGGGCTCACACCCAAAGCATTTTCAATGGTCTTGGAGACACTTTCGATGATTTGTTCGATGACAGTCATTCCAAAACCTCCTTTGTGAATAAATTGTTATTGAACGACAAACAGTAAGAAAATCGCAACGAGCAAACCATAAAGACCAGTGGTTTCCGCGAGCGCTGCGGTCACAAGGGTCGTCGAAATAATCGTGGATTGCGCTTCGGGTTGTCTTCCTACGGCTTCCGCGGCTTTACCAGCGGCATATCCTTGTCCGATTCCAGGTCCAATACCCGCGATGACGGCAACGCCAGCGCCAAGATATTTAAGACCATTGGTGAAGAATTGGTTGTATTCCGCCATGAATTGGGCAACGGAATCAAAGAAGTGTAACATATTGAAATCCTCCTATTTTTTTATTAGTTGTCAGATGCCATCGAGATATTCACCATCGAAAGCATAAAGAACACAAAGGCTTGAATCAATCCAAAGAACAAATCGAAGATGGCATGGATGAAAAGTCCAATCCCAGCGGATAGAATCCCGGATACACCAATGCCAACGAGCGTGGCTTCAAAGACGCCTGCCATCGCTGTCGTCACCGCAAACACCAACGCGGAGATGACAGCGCCACTGACCAAGTTGCCGAACAGACGAATACCCATGGTCAAAGGCGTCGAGAATTCACCGATTAAGTTGATGGGGATGAACAAGATAAAGAGTTGCCAAACTTGTCCGACGAGGTTTCTTAGTTTCCGTTTCAATCCGATGAAATGCAAATCGGCAAATCGGAGTAGGAACAACGTGATGATCGAGAAACTGAGCGCGACGCCAATGTTCGAAAGCGGTGGCGCGAGCCCGAAGAGGGCAATCGTG
>JAQVKB010000031.1 GCA_028694875.1 Candidatus Izemoplasmatales bacterium | reverse complement strand
TTCAAACCAAACTTGCCAGACAAGTGCATCATTCGTTCTTGAAACGATTTGTGAGAGCCAATGGATGGCTTCGCGATGTCGTCGATCAGAATGATGATGCGATTCGCCCTAATCAAATCTATGCATTGACGTTATCCTTCCCGATTCTCAGAGGAATGAAAGCCAAACGAATGTTGCGAAAGTTCGAACATGAATTGGTCGATCTTTATGGGGTGCGTACGTTGTCTCTTCATGATTCCAGATTTATTCCAAAATATGAAGGCGATATCGTCTCGCGAGATCATGCTTATCACATGGGAACCTCCTGGGGATTCTTGATGGGAACTTTCTTGGTCGCAGTGTTGAAAACATGCTCGAAGCCCAAAGCAGAAAAAAAAGTCATCCATCATTTGGAACGGATTCGTGCCACTTATGATGAAGGCTGTATCGACGGATATGCCGAAGTCTTTGATGGAAAAGACGGCTTGATCTCGAAAGGCTGTTACAATCAAGCGTGGTCAGTCGCTGAAATTTTGAGGGTATACGCCATGCTCGGAAGAGGTGCTTCGCGATGAGGCTTGACAAATTTCTGGCGTCCATGCAATTTGGTTCCCGCAAAGAAGTCAAAATGATGCTACACCATGGTCGCGTTCAAATCGATGGAACCATTGTCAAAGACGAATCGCTTCATCTGGAACCCGCCAAACATCAAATCCTTGTGGATGGGGAATCGATTCCTTATTTTGAACAAGTGACACTGATGCTACATAAACCCGTTGGTTATTTGAGCGCCAATGAAGACCCAAGGCATCCCGTCGTCACTTCGCTCTTACATTCGCCTTGGAATCGATACACGTTTCATATCGCGGGCCGTTTGGATCTTGACAGCGAAGGCATGATGATATTGACGACCGACGGCGAACTGGTTCACGAACTGATTGCGCCAAAAAAAATGCATTACAAGACCTATCGAGTGACTTGTGATGAAGTTATCCAAGACCTCTCTTCCCTTGAACAGGGCGTGGAAATACGGGATGGAAACGAACAACCCTTTGTCACATTACCTGCCAAGGTTCGCATCTTGTCAGATCACCAAGCCGAAATCGCCATTCGTGAAGGGAAATTTCATCAAGTCAAACGGATGTTTGCTTCCATTGGATATACTGTGAATCGTTTGGAACGAATTGCGATTGGCAATCTTTCCCTCGATCCCCAGTTGGCTCCGGGCGAGTATAGGGTCTTAACAGAAAACGAGATCCAAGAACTGAAATCATGAGTTTGTGGTATAATGTTCTTTGGTGAAACCATGGACGATACAACACTCATTCTCGAAGCTTATCAGCTTGCGGATCAAATCAAACAAACCAAAGAATATCTTGCCTTCAAGGAAGCGGATCGCCTTCTCAAAGAAGATGCCACTTTTTCCATCGTCGAAGCCGATTTTCAACGCGCGCAAGCGCTCTATTCGGAAAACCTTCCGCGAAAAGAATTCGTGCGCGACTTTGGCGCCATTCGCGACAAATACATCGCCGCAAAAAAAGCGATGCAAACTCATCCCGCTTATGTTGCAAGACAGCGTACGGAACAAGCGTTCGATGTCATCTTGAAAACCTTAAGGGATGGTTTGAATGAATTATTACAGTCATGTTATGTGGAACAAAAATCCACTTGTCAAAGGAGTTGAATCGATTGATCAAACGGAAAGGACTCGTGATTTATTTCGCGAAGTCAAAAATTCTCAAAGAAGTCAAAAAATACCATATCAATATTACTCACGTCAACGCCGATTTGGGCTACGCCGTCGGATATGTCGATGAAGAGTATTTTGAAAAAACAAAGAAGCAAATCGCGAATTTACGCGGCATCAAAAAGGTCGAAGAATCACTCACGGATATGGAACATTTGAGTTTTGAAGAATAATCGCGTCTGTCAATGTTTTTTTCTTGACAGGCGCGTTTTTCTTTGATACAATAGACACGATTTTTGAAAACAGGAGGAAACAAGAACATGGTGAAACTCAGATTACAACGCTTCGGCACAACGAAACGTCCATTCTATCGTATCGTTGCGGCTGACGCAAGAAAGAGAAGAGACGGCAGATACTTAGAGATCATCGGCCTCTATGATCCGACCAAGGAACCTGCATTTGTCAAAATCGACAACGAATTGGCCTTGAAATGGCTCGCAACCGGCGCACAACCAACCGATACCGTCAAAAATCTGTTCTCGAAAGCGGGCATCATTGCCACTTTCAGCGCGAATAAGACGCAGAAATAAGGTTGACGACGATGGCAGTCAATTTTGAAAAATTGGTGCTCGATTTGGTAACACCGCTTGTCATTAACGTGGACGATTTGATTGTCAAAAAGTTCTCCGAAGACGAGTCGTCAATTACCATTCAAGTGCTTGTAAACAAGGACGATCTCGGCAGGGTTATCGGCAAGGGAGGCAAAATTGCCAATGCCATCCGAACCATCGCCTATGCCGCCGCGTCGAAGATTGGCAAGCGCATTAACATCGACATCGACGCATTCGAATAGGCGTTCACGCGTGAAACCCAAAATCGCAGTGAGCGCCTGCCTACTTGGCCATCTTTGCAAGTATAATGGTGGCCACAATCTCGATTCAGAACTCGTCAAATCCCTTCAAGGATACGAGGTCATTCCAGTTTGCCCCGAAGAACTTGGCGGTCTTTCGACCCCACGCATTCCTTCGGAGATTCAATCAGACGGACATACCGTCCTCGATCAAACTGGCAAGGACGTCACTGCGTTCTTTGAACGGGGAAAACATCGAACCCTCGCGATCCTTCGCGAACAGGGTTGCGACAAGATTATCCTGAAAGACGGAAGTCCGTCTTGCGGATATACTTGGATTTATGACGGCACTTTTTCGAGATCAAGAATCCGCGGCGAAGGCGTCACCGCCCAATATTTGAGGCAGAACGGCGTTTCCATCATCGACAGACTTGAAGAAGGTGAGCTGTGAGCTCGCTTTTTTTCATGAAACACATAGAAAGAAGGTACACCCATGGAATTAAAACAACCCATCCAAAAAGCGATTGCTGAAATGGGATTTGTCTCGTTTACCGAGATTCAAACCCAAACAATACCGCTTTTGCTCGAAGGCAAAGACGTCATCGGGCATTCCCATACCGGAACCGGCAAAACTGCCGCGTTCGGTCTCCCCATCCTCGAAAAGGTCCATCTTGAAAGCAATCAAGTTCAAGCATTGATTCTCGCACCGACACGTGAACTCGCCGTGCAAATCACCGACGAAATGAGACGTATGTCCAAATATCTCGAAGGAGTTCGCATCGCCACTGTCTACGGCGGAGAACCAATTGGAAGACAAATCTTTGATCTCAAGAAAAAACCGCAAATCGTGGTTGGCACTCCGGGAAGAACGATAGACCATATCAACCGCAAAACCTTACGCCTCGAGGGTGTCTCTTTCATGGTCCTTGATGAAGCCGACGAAATGCTAAAAATGGGTTTCCAAGAAGACATTGAAACGATTTTTACCCATATCCCCGAAACCAGACAAACTTTGATGTTTTCTGCAACGATGCCAAAACCGATTTTGTATCTCGCGAAAACATACATGATTGAACCGGAACTCATCAAAGTCATTGGCGACGAATCCACCAATTCCGATGTGGTTCAATATTATTATAAGGTTCGCAAAGAAAACAAAACCGAGGCGCTCTATCGCCTCTTGAACGTGTATCGCCCCAAACTTTCCTTGGTTTTTTGCAATACCAAAATCCAAGTGGACAATTTAACGCAAGAACTCATTGAACGCGGCGTGAATGCCGATAAAATCCATGGAGATTTGCCACAAACCACGCGTCTAGACGTGCTGAAAAAATTCCATGGTGGTATTATCGAAGTCATGGTCGCGACCGATGTCGCCGCTAGAGGTCTCGATATCCGTGCGGTCGAAGCCGTATTTAACTACGACGTTCCAGAGAAAGCCGATTATTATGTTCACCGTATTGGCCGTACTGGACGCATAGGAAATATCGGATATTCCTTTACTTTGGCTTCCAAGGGCGAGTTATCCCAAATTGCGGAAATTGAACGAATCACGGGAGCGAAAATCAAAAAGCGCAATATCCCGACGTATGATAAAGTCCAAGATGTGAAAACCGACAAACTCGTCGAAGCCATCCAAAAAACGTTTGAAGATGGTTCCTTCGATGATGAATTTGCCATTTTGAACAAAGCGATTACGTTAGGGATGACTGAAGACCAAATCATCGTGGCGCTTCTGAAAATGCTCTCTCGCGAAAACAACGCGGAAATCAATGTCGCCGATATCAATGAAGAATTCGAAGAACGCTCCAAGAGGAAGTTTGATGGCAATCAAACGAGATTCCATCTCAATCTAGGAAAAGCTGACAGCCTTACAGTCTCTGATGTTCTCGATTTCGTGACCAGTCATGTCCGAATTCAACCACGCGATATCAAAGACATCGCGATTCTGACGGAGTTTACGTTTTTTACTGTTCCTGCACAATCTGCCGACGATGTTTTTTCCAAGTGCAACCATATGAAATTGAAAGGTCGCAAAGCGTCGCTTTCGATTTCCAAAAAGCCAAGAAAAGAACCGTATCAAAAGCCACGCCGTTTCCAAGGCAATTCTTGACAAATCCCCTATACCCGATATAATGAATCTATAGACTTTTGATAAGGGAGAACCGTTATGAAGAAACTAGGCGTCCTCGTTTGCACCAACGCTTCCATCGATTACATTCCTCATGAGGAAGATATCCGGATTATCCGCTCCACCATTCTGATGGGTGGCAAAGAATATGTGGACTATGAAGAACTTACCGCAAATCGATTTTATGAAATGATTGAGGAAGATCCTTCCCTCTTTCCACGTACCGCGATGGCCTCAACGGGAACGATGCTCGAAGCATATGAGAAACTTCGTGACGAAGGCTGCGACGAAGCCATCTTCATTACCATTTCTTCGAAAATGAGTGGCATTTACGAAAATGCAATGATCGCACGGAATATGGTCGAAGGCATCAAGGTCACGGTTTTTGATTCGAAGACGGTGGGCTACTTGCAATGCAAAATGGCGTTTCTCGCGGTCAAAATGGGAAAAGAAGGCAAGTCGATGGATGAGATTGTGGAGGCGTTGTCGTTTATTCGCGATCATAATCACATTTATTTTGCTGTTTCTGATCTCAAATTCCTTGTCAAAAATGGACGTTTGTCGAATGCGGCTGGTTTCATGGCCGATGTGTTAAAAATCAAACCGCTTCTCGAAATTGATAAATCCGGCGCTGTCGTGACCGTTGAAAAGATTCGGACGTTCCACAAAGCGGTCGAACGTGTGCTTGAGAAGTTTTTGGAAGAAACCGAAGGCAAAGATATCGAAGCGTTCATTATCCATGCGAACAACCCTGAAACCGCGCAGTATCTTCGTGAACAAGTTCTCGCCAAGCGCCCTGAATTAGGCGAGGTCAAGGACTATCTTCTGACGCCCGCTGTTGGCGCACATGCAGGACCCAAAGCTGTCACGATTGGTTACGTGGAGAATCGTTAAAGGAGCAGTCCCATGATTTCAAGTGATGTCATCCGCGGTCATATCGATACGATCATCTTAAAACTTTTGATGGAAAAAGATATGTACGGATACGAAATCGCCGGTGAAATCACCGCGCGTACGAATGATAAGTTTCAAATCAAGGAAGCGACCCTTTACGCTGTCGTTGGTCGCTTGGAAAACCGCGAACTCATTACGTCCTATGTCGGTGAAAAAACCCATGGCGGGAAACGCCGATATTACCGTGTGACCCCGCTGGGTCGTGCGTATTATCAAGAACTTATCAAAGAATGGGATTTGTTAAGATCGATTATGAAGGACATGCTGGGGAGTGAGAACGAATGAATCAAATTAAACGCTTCGTTTCAAATCTCCTGAGAGACTTGTTCAATGAGGAAGATAAGAAAGAACTCATCGAGATCTTGACCCTTTCCCTCGAAGAAAAAGTAGAAGATCTGGTCGAGCAAGGCGCCACCGTTGAAGACGCCATTCAAACTTCCATTCGTGAGTTCGGTGGAAAAGAGGATATCTTGTCCGCATTTCCTGACCAAGAAAAGCAACGATTGAAAGCCATCAAATTGCGCAAGAACCAATTTCTCTTTTCGCTCTTTGGGTATTTGCTGATTGTAGGCATGGCCTTGTTCTTCAACTTGACCTTCTTCGATTTCTTTGGTCGAAAACTATGGTTTTTTGTGATTGTGATTGCGGTCTTTTTCTGGCCACTGGTCATGCTCTATCGATACTTAATCTTGAAAAAGTAGACGGAACCCGTCTCTTTTTTTCAAACGGAAGGAGGGATGACTTTGAATTTAAGAAAAACAATCTTTCTGGCCATGATGACGAGTATCGCCATCGTACTTTCCGTCGTAGAATCGATGATTTCGTCCACGTTGTTTCTGATTCCTGGTGTGAAGTTAGGACTTTCTAACATCGTGACGATTGTGATTCTCTACCGATATTCTTGGAAAGAAGCCAGTGTTGTCGTCGTCATCCGGATTCTCCTAGCGGCACTGATTAGTCCAGTGGCGACACTGGTGAGTTTTGCGCTCTCTGCCAGCGGCGGTATCGTCGCTTTGCTCACGATGGTCTTCATTCAGAAAACGAAGATTTTCTCGATTCTTGGCGTATCCGTCGCAGGAAGCCTGATGCATATGGTAGGGCAACTTTTGCTCGCGATGGTCTTGCTGGATACCCCTACATTGATTTATTATCTTCCTTATATGCTGCTGTTATCTGTGCCCACCGGCATCGTCACAGGATTGGCTTCAAAAACGATCATTCATTCGTTTTTGGGTCATCAAGAACCACCCCGATTCGAAAAAAAAGAACAGGAATCATCCTGTCCTACAAATATTCGCTGACGTATTGCGCGGCGTGGTCGGACTCGATCACAGAGCCATCAGATAAGTACCAAATGGCTTCCATGCCTTCTTTTTGATTGACCACGGCGAGTCCCTCTTCCACAGAAAGCAGATAGATCGCGGTGGAAAACAGGTCTGCGAGGGCACCGTCTTCAAAAAATAAGGTTACCGACATCGCTTCCCCACCAGGATAATTGGTGCGCGGATCGATGATGTGATGATAGACAAGGGAGTCATCCGCACCGAGGAAATAACGTTGATAATTTCCGCTAGTGACAACACTCATAGATCCAGGTACTTTCAAATAAGCAAAATAACTCGTCGATGTGATTGGAATGGATGGACGCGTGAGGGCGATATAAAATAAACCTTCTTCATTTCGCGGATTCAATCCACCCGCTTTCACATTGGAGTTTCCGGCATTGAACAAATACGTGATGCCTTGTTGGTCCAGATAATCGGTGATGATTTCTGAAGCATACCCTTTGGCGTATCCACCCAAATCAATAGACATGCCTTCTTCGAGGAATGAAATCGTCTGTTGCTCGGAATCCAACAAGATTTGGGAAGGATCAACAGGGAATGAAATGCCATCGATGGATGTTCGAGGAACGGGACAAACATCGTAGAATCCTTCTTGGATGCAATCCGAGCTCTCGCGTGCATCATGCCAAACATCCAATACGGGTGAAAGTGCGATGTTGAACATGGCAACACCATCCGATGTCACTTCCCCTTCATGCTCGAGACCAAAGGATATGGCATCATACAAGGTTTGTGATATGGTTATGGTGGACTCTTCTCTATGGTTGATGGAATACACATTCACAACACCATCATACGCATGGTATTTATCAAAGAGTTGATGAAGCGATTCCATCATGCCTTCGACAGCCGTATACAATCCTTCGATGTCCACAGTCTCACCATCGCGTACATAGAAACTCAGCGATACTGTCGTATCAAAATAGGAAGTATAGGTTTTCGAACACAACCAGGCATCTTTTCCATCCAAGATGGAACAAAGGTCTTCATGGGGGTTGGTGGCTTCTGTTGTGCATCCCAATAAAGGAAACATCAAGAGCAGAAGCACGAGAAATAGCGCTTTTTTCAATTCAATCACCTTCGAATATTATATCATGTGAAGCTGATTTTGCCTAGCACCGTGACATTTTCTGGAAAGGAGAGATAGGATGAAACGATCCGATTTGTTTTTAGCGGCAGGACTGCTGCTGCTTGGTGGATTCCTTTGGTTCATTTTCACGTGGATTGAAGCTAGCCAAAATACTGGTGAAACCTATGCCAAAGTGACATACCATGATGAAACAATCATGATGATTGATCTTCAGTCTCTCTCTTATACTGTTTACGATACGATCTATCAAGATCAAATTGATACGGGAAGAGCGGGTGAAGGCATCTTCTATGTTCCAGGTGCGGTGACGACGGACATGAGCGCCTTGTACGAAGTCGATTCCTACGCTATGGAACATGAAATCATCGGCATCAAATTGCTTGTCAAGGATGGCAAAATCGCTGTGGTTTACCAAGAAAGTCCGAAGGATGTTTGCCAGTTGCAAGACCCTACCAACTCGCCCTTGTTTCCGCTTGTCTGTCTTCCCAATGAACTGGTGATTACAATCTATACAAATTGGACATCGGACGAATTCATCCCCGATGTCATCATGGAGTGATGAACATGTTATTTTCAACGGTATT
>JAQVKB010000030.1 GCA_028694875.1 Candidatus Izemoplasmatales bacterium | reverse complement strand
TATATGGAGTGATTCCAAATACGATAAAACACATCAATACAAAAGACGACCGCCTTTACAGACGATCGTCTTCATTGGAAAAACTATAAGTCTTTTTTCTTGTGTCCTTGACACGGGGTACACTTTAGCGAGAGTTGGGGTTTTTGTTATTTCGTTTGGTAGATTTCTCCGCTCGATCCTCGAAACATCGCGAGCAGCGCAATGAGCGGTGTCGCAAATTGGAAGATGACGACGGAAAAGGCATTAAATTCTAGAAGTCCGATGATGCCGATGAAGAATCCAACCAAGGAAGGAACCGTCATCGAGGAAATCACAATGAGGATATTCTCTCGGAAATTCGTAATTTGTTGGTCTTTGACACGAACCAACAAGAAAATCGCGGAAGTGACAACCACCAACAACACATTGAGAATGACCGTGATTCCCGTGTAGGAAAGAACACTTCGCAACACGCTTGCGGCGGAAAACGCCTCATCGATGATGCCGGTAAAAGCATCTACCGCTTCGGATTCCGTCATTTGTTTGAGTTCGGAAAAACGAACGAGATGTTGAAGTGTGGAATAAGGTACATCAAAGATTTCATTCGAATTTTCGTCAAAGTAGACAATTCGTGCGTCTTCAAAAACCAAAGTTCTTCCGTTCACGAAGTATTCCACATCCGGCGCAAACACATAATGAATCGGATTTCCATCGATGTCTTCCCAATTGAGAACTGTCACGACATTGTTTTCGTAATACATGCCGGATGGCCCAATCTCGATGTCGGAAGGAAGTCCGTCAGGGAGCCAATCAGGATGATTTGTGACAATACCTGATGTGAAATCGTAAAGTGCCCATCCGCCGCCTTGAACGATTTGTAAGTTGAGCGGAAAACTCACGACGAGCATCAAAAACAGAAAATAGAAAATCACAGAGAAGGTTTTGGTGTTTCGATTTTGAAAGATTCGCTTGGGAGAAAAGCCTCCTGCGAACAACTTAAGCATTGCTATCTCCTGGATTGATTTCAATCACAACGGTGCTTCTGGCAGGAATTTGTGTGACACTGGACAAATCGGATAATCCAGAAACATACAAAATCGTACCGTCATAAGAAATCATATCGATGGCTTCATTCGAGAAGTTATGAAGTACCAACACTTTTTGAGATAGAGTATCATAAGTATATTCGCGATAGTACCCTTGAAGCGCTCCGGTGTTGTTTTCATACGCGACAAACGAATTGCCGTATTTCAACGCCATATTGGCGTTTCGCAACGCAATCATTGTTTTGTATACATTGTAAAGCGAATTGGGATCGTCCATTTGTGCCTGAGCGTTGTCAACGTTGGCGTTTTGTGCTTCCAAATCAATCAACGATGCATTCGAACTGACAATCCAATCGGTGGTGTATTCGTCTCCCCATAAAAATGGCATTCTTCGGGTTTCATCCCAAATATCAGGTCCACTCGCTTTGTATCCAAACTGACCGAGTTCTTCGCCGTAATAGATAATCGGGTCTCCTGGTAATGACAATAACATCTCGGCAGCCAATTTGAGGGTTTGTTCATCGCCTAAAACTTGAGATGCCAATCGATCCATATCATGATTCACCAAAAATGGTGTGGAAATAAAATCAGGGTTAATATCCGCATAGGAATTGTATATCAAAGATAACATCGAGACATAGCCGCGATTGATGGTTTGGTTCGCGGAAGAGCGGAGTTTCGCTGCGACTGGGAAATCTATCGGAGAATCAATACCAGCAAAATAGTCCGCCACCACATTGTACAAGTCTTCAATATAGGCTTCACCAATGATGAAGAAATTATCGGTATAAGCATCGATCGCTTTGCGATAGTTTTTCAAATAAATAACATTGTCGAGGTAGTTATTATCCATACCAATGTATTCATTATCGCCAAAATAGTGGTGGACCGCATCCAATCGGAATCCAGATACACCTTTGTCAATCCAAAATTTTGAGATATTGAGAATTTCTTCGTTGACGGCGTCGCTGTACAGATTGAGATCGGGCATCGTATAAGAGAAATATCCCACATATTTGAAATTATCGGTGGTATGCCAAATGGTTTGACCCCAAGATCCTAGCAGTTTGGACGTATTCGTGGAGGTCGGGGCGGTGACATAATAATCGAGGTATTGTTCGTCGCCAGCTAACGCAGCTTGAAACCATGGATGTTGATTGGAAGTGTGATTGAAAACCATGTCGAGCATGATTCGAATTCCGAGATCATCTGCCGCTTGGCAGAGCGCCTCGAAATCAGCCATCGTACCGTAATCGGCGTTGACATCATAATAATCTGTGACATCATAGCCGTGGTAGGATGCGGCAGGTTGGATTGGCATTAACCAAAGACCGGAAACCCCCAAATCGGCCAGATATGGCAGTTTGGCGGTGATTCCATTGAAATCGCCAACACCATCACCGTCGCTATCGGCGAAACTTCGAACGAAGATTTCATAATAAACATCGTTTTCCGGATTGACGACTGACAAGTCGATGGTATTGTCTTTGCACGCTGTTAATGTGAATACCAGTACGATTGCGCTCAAAAGCGCCAAGAGTTTTTTAATCATGAGATGAACCCTCCAGATTCTTGTTGGCGGACATGGTTCTTCCAAGAACGTATCCTTCTTCTTTGTCGGATAAATATAAGGTAATTGGCACGACCTTCGTTCCAAAAATCAGGTCATGAATTGATCTTTTGTCTTTTCTTGCGTTCACCATGACAGCGGAAAGAATCAAGTAGAAACCCCATGTGATAATGCCAAGGCTTCCCTTGACAATTTCGCGGAGGATTAACAACCAAAGTGGTGGAACTTCATCCGTTTTGTTCGAAAGAACGCGTATTTTTTGAGTTCGTTTCCCAAAGGTTTGTCCGGGAGAAATCAAATTGGGCACAATCAACACCCCAAAATAGGAAGTTGCGGCCGACACATAGAATTTTAAAATTGGATCGGTCATCCCGAGCAAATCCGCAATCATCGCAAACACAAAAAAGAGGATGGTCGCAAAGGAGATATCGATGGAGAATGCGCGCAAGCGCCGCTCAAATGGATTCATACATTTCCTCCTTCATCAATGATGATAGACTGTTTTATTATACAATAAACTGCCATATTTCGGCAGTTTTTTTTCACGGTTTCGACATGGAATGGGTTCCATCCTCGGAGAATGTCCTTTTGGTTGCCAAAGCAAAGAAAGCATAGTAGAATGAAATCAACCCATCGAAACGAGGTGTGTTTGATGAACCAAGCTGCGATTCTTCATATTGCGAAGAGCCCTATGGCTTTTCCGATTTCTGAAGATACCATTCGTATTCTGTTACAAACCGCAAAAAATGATGTGGATCAAGTCGAATTGATTGTCGGAGACCCTTTTGATTGGGTGATGGAAAACGGCGTTTTCCATTGGGTAGGTCGAAAAGAACCCTATCAAGTGATGAATCCCATTTGGCCAACGGATCGATTTGATCATTTTGTCGCGGATGTGACCAATCCGACGAAGCGGACCAAATATGCTTTTTTGATTACTTCTGGAAACCAGAGATGGTTTTATGGATGTCGCGATTTGATTGAAATCAAAGATCAAGAAGACAACGAATTCTTGTTTGATTTGTTTGGTTATTTCAACTTTCCATACATCAATGAAGAAGATATGCCGGATGCACCGGCATGGGCTGCCAATACGATTTGGTACCAAATTTTTCCAGAACGATTCCATCGTAGCGAAAATCGGATGGGCGATTTTCTGCCTTGGGACGCGCCAATCCAAGGAAACAATAACCACATCTTTTATGGTGGAGATTTGGAAGGAGTCCGTGAAAAAATCCCGTATCTACGCGATTTAGGGGTCACCGGTATCTATTTCACACCGATTTTCTTGTCTCCATCCGCACACAAATACGATACGGAAGACTATTTTGAAATCGATCCCGCGTTTGGGACCAAAGCAGATTTGAAACGGTTGGTCGAGGAATGTCATGCCTCAGGCATCAAAGTCATGCTCGATGGTGTGTTCAATCATTGTGGATTTCGACATCCGTTTTTCCAAGATGTTGTCCAACATCAAAAAGCATCCAAATATTGGGGTGGGTTCTACATCGAAGATGAAGATTTCATCAATTTTCCTCTTGATGAACATAACCTTCCCAAAAGACTCGACATCAAACCGAAATTTCGGACGTTTGCTTATACGCCTCACATGCCAAAACTCAATACAAGTCATCCTTTGATTCGCGAACATCTGTTGGAAGTGGGCGCGTATTGGGTTCGGGAATTTGACATCGACGGATGGCGTTTGGATGTATCAAACGAAGTTTCTCATGACTTTTGGAGAGCGTTTAAACAACGAGTGCGTTCGGTAAAAAAAGAGGTCTATCTCGTTGGTGAAAACTGGGATGACTCCACCGCGTGGTTGCGTTCGGATCAATTCGATGCCGTGATGAATTATGAACTCGCGTTTCCAATTTGGTTGTTCTTTGGACGGAGCGAGGGTGTGGAAGATCGAGGTCGGCGGATTGACGCAGAAAGGTTTGTGGAATTGATTCACAAACTTCTCGTTCAGTATCCGGAACCGATAGCCAAATCGATGTTTAATTTGGTGGGTACTCACGACACAATTCGAATATTAAGTCGTTGTGGTGAAGATATCAATCTTGCCAAAATGACCTATTTGTTTATTTTTAGTTTCATTGGATCTCCGAACATATTCTACGGCGATGAAATCGGCTTATCCGGAGCCACGGTCAACGAAGCAAGACGACCGATGCCATGGGGAAAACCCTATGATTCTTCCTTGTTGGTGTTCTTCAAAACATTGATTTCATTGCGAAATCAAAGACCCGAATTTCAACAATTACAAATGCAATGGATCTATGCCAAAAATCAAACAATTGTGTATCAAAAAGGTAAGCTTACTTTCTGTATGAACCTATCGGAGGACAAAGTTTCAATTCCTTTATCCAATGACTTATCAATAGGAAGTTATCGAGACTTACTCAGTTTGTCTCAAGTTCACATCGAAGATAATCTTGTACTCAATCCCAAACAAATGTTCGTGCTAGAAAAAGAATAAAACCGCTGAAATCAGCGGTTTTTATTTTATATCAAATTGAATTCGTTCATCAACAAAGCAAAGCTTTTTCCTTCAAAATAGGAGTCAATCAATCGATCAATATCGATTTCGAGATTCTCGAGGGCTTTGATTTCCGCTTTCGAGAAATTGCTCAAAACGTGGTCTTTCGCATCGATGGCTTCATTGCGATCAATGCCGATACGGCAGCGTTTGAACTCTTCCGTTCCCAAATTTTGAATGATTGATTTCAGCCCGTTGTGTCCGCCTGAACCGCCCTTTTCGCGAAGTCGAACCTTGGCGAAAGGCAAATCCATATCATCTGAAATGACGAGCACATCTTCAGGATTAATCTTGTAATATTCGACGACGGCACGAACCGCATTTCCAGAGAGATTCATGTAGGTCTTTGGCTTCAGCAAGAGGTTGCCATCGACGTTCAGGAGTTCTCCTTGAAATTTCGGTTCTTTTTTGAAAGTAAGCTTTTTGTGTTTGGCATACGCGTCCAAACAGAGGAAACCGATGTTATGTTTGGACTTCGCATACGCCTTCCCTGGATTGCCAAGGCCGACGATTAAGCGTGCCATATTATTTCTTTCTCGGTTTGATCACGACGTAACGATTGGGTTCTTCGCCTTCGGATTCGGTGAGCACATCACGCCAGTCGGAAAGTTTCGTATGAACGACGCGACGTTCGTAAGCGTTCATCTTGCTCAAACGCACTTCGACGTGGCTTCTTGCCACTTCTTTGGCGGTCTTTGTCGCGAGAATTTCAAGTTGTTTGCGACGTTGTGCTTTGTATCCGCCGACGTCGAGAAGCACCATGTAATGCTCGTCCGTAAACAGATTAATATAATTCTTAATCAACGTTTGGAGCGCATCCAATGTTTTTCCGTTTTTGCCAATCAAAATTGGGTTTTCGTTGGCATCAATCGTGAAGGTGATTTGTTTGTTTTCGCCAGGTCTGGCTTCAATCAACGCGTCAATTTCCATATCCGAAAGAATGGCCTTCAAGTACATAATCGAATCTTTGACGACATCAAATTTCACGGTCGCTTCGACGATATAGGTTTTATTCAAACCCAAGATGCTTTTCTTTTCTTCGACGATTTCCAAATTGACATAATCTTTGTTCACGCGAAGTTCGTTTGCGGCATATTTGAGGGTAGCCTCATTCATTGCCTTGGCTTCAAATTGAATGGATTTCAACACGAGCCCCCCTTTTTAATTAAATTGCTTCTTCAGCCGTTCGTGACGCGAATCAGACTGACGATGGGATACATAACTTTGGAACAATTGATAGCTGTTACCGATGATCCAATAGAACGCGATACCGGCATTGCCAAGCGCGATGTATGCCATGAAGAAAACCATGGAATACATAAAGATTTGCATTTGGTTGGCGGTTTTTTGTTGTTGCGCGGATTGGTAACGGCTTCTTTGATTTTTCTTTTGACGTTTTTGCATGAGCCATTGCGACAAGAACATCGTCACCGCCACGATAATCGCGAGCGGAATATTGGGTCCCCATGCGGTATTTCCGAGGTCCGTCCATAAGAAGGCCATGTTCAAATTCGGGAACATGTCTCCAGACAGAGGCAAACGTTGCACGACTTGGTACATCGCGATAAAGATTGGCATCTGTAAGAAAGGCATCAAACATCCGAGGACGTTGATTTTATACTTCTTATAGATTTCCATCGTTTCCATTTGCATCCGTTGTTGTGACGCTTGATCGGTTCTTCCAGCGTATTTTTCTTTGAGTTTGTCGAGTTCTGGTTGCGCCAATCCCATCTTCAAAGATAAGTCATTACTTTTGGCATAAACTGGCCATCCTAAGGTACGAACAACAAGGGTCATAATCAGGAGACCGAGCCAATAATAGTAAGAAGTACCCAAAAGTCCAAACAAGTTGCTGGCGTGATAGGTGAACGAAGCGAGTTGAACGACGATCCACTCCCATACGCCTGTACGAACACCAAACGGGGTTTTGTACACGCTTTGGTATAATCCTTCTGAGGCTTTGGTTTCCACCACAGAAGAAGAACCATCCATGACGAACGTAATCGTGACCGTGTAGTCTTCCCCTTCCCATAAAAGGGTACCTACACCGGCAACATATCCTGTTTCGTCGGTTGGCGCTCCGAGGAGCAAAATGACGTCATTGTATGTCGAGACGTCGGCTGCGTCGACACCATCTCCGGGTGCGACGATGGCGGTGTAGTTGTTGTAATTGACAACACCTTTCGGGGTCGAACATCCCGATAAGGCGAAAATCAAAACAGCAAACGCCGCGAGCAGAAAGAAGTTTCTTTTTTTCATTGGTTTTGTCCTTTTAGTATTTTCGCGCGTGCGAATAGTTGAAGAAGACGCGTCGAGATCTCTTCAAACGAAAGATCTGCGGCCTTCGGCTTGACAATGATGAAAAACTCAGACGATTCGAGAAATGCCGCGTGGCGGACAATTTCTCGAATCCTTCGTTTCATCAAATTTCGTTCCACCGCGGTTCCATATTTTTTCGGAACGCTGATGGCGAATCGGAAATGTTCCGATTCTTTGTTCTCATCCTTGTAAACGACAAAATAGCCATCACCAACGCTGGCTTTTCGGCTCATAATTCGTTCGATTTCAGCGCTTTTTTTGACGCGATATGCCTTTTCCAAGGAAATTCCCCCTTAAAAAAACAAAAAACCACCGAAGATATAATATTCTGGTGATTCGAGTACAATTATATGTTTGGTGTGGGTTATTTTGTTTTTAACGGTCGGAGACGGTGAGAGACTTACGTCCTCTGGATCTTCTTCTAGCCAAAACCTTACGGCCGTTTGCCGTTTCCATTCTGGCACGGAAGCCATGCGTACGCGCTCTTTTTACTTTGCTTGGTTGATACGTTTTCAGCATCGATGGCACCTCCCAATTTCATTATCGAAAAACCATGCTATATCATTATATGTTATTTTCAAAACGGTGTCAATCCTTTTCGATGGACACCTCAGTTTGGAAAAAGATATCCACATTTCCCCATCGCGCCGTTTCGCGCTTGGAAAAGGGTGTTCACATCTTCCACATTTGTGTTGAAACACAACTTTCCACACGCTGTGGAAAACTAGTTTTAACCGCTAAAAATGGCCATTTTTTTTCCACATTATCGTGTGAGTTACATGGTTTTCAAAAAAAGTTTTCCACATTTTTTGTGGAGAAATCTTTGATTCAATTTCTTGTGGTTATGATATAGTATGTATAACCGTTGGGGGACTTGCTATGGAACAATTCGAACACATTTGGGAGAAAATCAAAGGACAGCTTCAAATTACACTCGATGAAGATGTGTACAATGAGCATTTTGCTCACATCAATACCGTCTTCAAAGTCGTCAATAACACCGTCTATTTAATCGCCCCAAACTCTTTCGTCAAAAGCAAAATTGAATCCTTTTATCTAAATCGGTTGAATGGGATGCTCAATGAACATACGGGTGAAAAACATATGTTCAAGATCATTACCAAGGATCAAGCGATGGAAGAACTTGCCAAAGCCTCCATTTACGAGATCAATACCCCTGAGAGAGACCTTGAAAACAAGTATAAGACGGGTTTGAACAACATCTATACGTTTGAAAACTTTGTTGTGGGTGCTTCCAACCGCTTGGCGTACACTTCCGCGATGAAGGTGGCGGATCAACCGGGTGTGGTTGCGAATCCTTTGTATATCTTTGGGGATGTGGGGTTAGGAAAAACCCATTTGATGCAATGCGTTGGCAATTATATCCTTGAAAAAGACATCAATAAAAAGGTGTTATACGTCAAAACGGATCAATTCATTGAAGATTACGCGAAAGCGGCGCAAAAGAAACAATT
>JAQVKB010000029.1 GCA_028694875.1 Candidatus Izemoplasmatales bacterium | reverse complement strand
CAAGGTGTTTCCACCTTGTTCGCAACTTCTGATCATTAAAACCAAAACCGAAAGTTCGCTTTCGGTTTTTTCATTGCCTTCGATATTTACTTTTCTTCCTCCATGGAGTATGATGAAGTCACGGGAAGTTAGGTGGAGTGAATGTATCAATTAAAGAACATTTCGAAAGTCTATCAAAACCATATCGTCTTGAACGATTTTTCTTGTGAATGGGAAGAAGGAAAAGTTCACGGTATTATTGGTCATAATGGGGCAGGGAAATCAACACTCATGAAAATCATCTCGGGACTGGTTTATCCAGACCGAGGCGAGATTCTTCGAGGGAATCGACCGTTTCGTGAAGTGACGAAAATCGGAGCGATGATTGAGTATCCTGCCTTTTTTCATACGCTTACCGCGTTTCAAAACCTTCGGATTCTCGCCGATCTCTATCCCGATGTCACCAACGAACGGATTCATCAGGTTTTGGAGATGACAGGACTTTCCAAACAAGAAGATGCGCTGTACTCAACCTTTTCCACAGGAATGAGACAACGGTTGGCGTTTGCATTTGCTTTGATGCCTGGACCAGATCTGATCTTGTTGGATGAACCGTTCAATGCGATTGATCCGCCGACAAGACAATTGTTTCGTTTGTTGATCGAGAATATGGCAAATGCAGGTGTCACGATCATTCTATCGAGCCATGATTTGGCGGAAGTCAGCGAATTATGTGACACCGTGCTTTTGATGAATGAAGGAAAGATCATTTTCCGTCATGTTGGAAAAAATGTGGACCTTGAAGATATCTTTTTCCGACATTTAGGAAATCAGGTCGAAGCACAATGAAGTCCTATCTGTTTCTTTTTCGGTGGTTGGAATACCACCGAAATGTCATTCGCAAAGCGATGATGTTTCTTGGCTTTGGGTTTCTCCTTTGGTCGATGCTCTTTTTCTTTCAATCCAAAATATCCTTAATTCCGGATGAAATGCAATTTCACGATGAAGGATTTGTTGTGGCGTCGCTTCTAGAGGACCTTTCAGAAGAAAACTCGGAAGTTCGTCTTTTGGAACTCGAAATCAGTTTGGCGAAATATCAATTCTTATTGGACTCCGGAACGCATGAGAACAATTACTATGATCCTGAACAAGCCAGTTCATTCTTTGCGGTGGGGTGGCTTTCTGGTTGGATGTCTTGGATGGGCAAGGGAGTCTTGGTCCTTGCTTTGGTAATGGCATTTTTATTTCCAGCTTCCCAGCTTGGCGGTGCTTTTGAACAAGGTCAATGGCGAATGATGGTTTTGGCGTCGAAGAATCGAAGACAAGTGATTGTCCCGAGAGTGCTGGTCTCGATTCTGTTCCCAGTTGTCTTGCTTTTGTTTTTTGATGCGATTGCCTTCTTCTTGGGGCTTTTATCAACGCCAGTATGGTTTTTAACCACGAATGGCACGACATTTTATGCGCTCAGTGGAACTTCGCTCTTTTTATCCAAAGTACTTGCGGACACTGTGTTAGTGCTCAGCGTGTCCGCGCTCACGACCTTTTTGACCATCATGTTCCAACAATCAGTGACCAGCATTGCCATCACTTTTTTGCTCTTTGCGATTAGTTTGTTTTTGGTTCAATGGGGCCATTTGAATGAAGGCACCTATTTCGAGCAAGTCCTGCAGATTCAAGATGGATATCGGATTCCACTGTTTGGACTTGAAACTGTCTCGCAAACAGGATGGACCTTGACGTTTTTATGGACAGTATTGGCCCATCTTGGCGCGATCATCTTGTTTGGATCACTCTCGGTGATTCGCTTTCGAAGGATGGATATTGCATGAAGACAAGTTCCGTGAAAATCATGATTTCCGAATTTCGTCGCCTCTTTGGCAATCCATTGGTGGTGTTTTTGATGTTGATCGGACTGGTGTTCACGATCGTGGGAACAATGGAGTATTCGAAATTTCCAACACTCAACGCCTACAATGCTCCTTTCAACGAAACGAACATCACCGCCATTCGTGATGAAGTTCTTCTCTATTATCATATTGCCAACGGCGACGAAATTACCGTAGAGGAAGGAGTCATTTTACCTGATTTTTCTCCCCAAGAGGCTTGGCTCTTTGCGGCACAAGTGGAGTTCTATCAATTTCTTCTGGATCATCAGCTTGGGGCCTATGAATATGTATGGCTCGATCACATCGATTCGACGGCCTACATCAATCTTTCGACAGTACGAACGATTCGCACCTTGCAAACGGCCTATTGGTTATCCTTGGGCATTGCGATTCTCTTAGGACTTGGGTTATTTGCCTATCCGAAATATCGGAATACGCTCAAAAATTCGTTTCTCGCCAATCCGAATCGAAAACAAATCTATCGTGCGAAAACTTTTGTGGCGTTGACAATCCTTGGCGCTTTTCAAGTGTTGATGCTTTTGCTTTGTTGGACCTATCTAATCGATGGTCCTTACACGACTGTCGTCATCCGTGTTGGCGATGGATTTCAGTATATTTCTTTGGTTTGGTTGATGGTGATTTACACCTTGTTATCGATGATTGGATCGATGCTGGTGGTCTTGTTTCTTGGTTGGCTTTCGCTTCGAAAAAAAGAAACCTCATTCTATTTATGGGTGTTTGGAATCCTCTTGGGCCTTTTTGCTCTATGGGAAATCATGGATCAATTGGTGACCTGGCACTTTGGATTCTTTGATCATATATGGACGTTGCTTGTCCCATGGATTTCACTCGTCAGCGCTCCTCCGCTTTATATGGATGGAAGACTAGTAATCATTGTCTTCGTTCATCTCGCCTTTGGGATATTCTTTTTTTGGAGCATGCTTCAAAAAATCGAAGTTTTGGATTTAGCAAACTAAGCGGAAGACTTCGGTCTTCCTTTTTTTATCGAGGTTCTTGTCGAAACATCCTCATCAGTAGTATAATTCAAACATCAAAGCATCACGTGTAGGGGGAAATTATGAAAGGGAAATTCATTCTCGGTTTTTTGAGCATTGTGGTCGTGTTTGTCCTGATTGTGGGAATCGGACTTGCGACCGGTTATAACAAACTTGTGGATTATGAAGTCAACATCGATGCGTATTACGCACAGATTGAAGTGAGACTTCAAGAGCGTCATGACAAGATTGGCGAAATTGTCGCCGCTGTCGAGGGATTACAAGAGCACGCGGAGACCATTTATAACGCCATCACCGCCGCGCGTCAAGCGTATGCGGACGCGATTACGAGTGGCGATATGGACGCGTTGATTGCGGCGGACGCTGCGGAAGCGATTGCGCTCACCGATGTGTTGGTCGCGGTCGAAGACAATCCACTCATTACCGCGACGGCGGGATATATGGCACTCATCGATGAATGCTCTTCGATGGAAAGTGCGTTGGCGGTAGCGCGTCGCGATTTCAATGAAGCTGTTGCCGATTACAACGCCGCCATCCGGAAGTTCCCAACGGTCTTGTATGCTGGCGTTGTTGGATTTACTGGTCCCAAAGAGTATTGGAAGATGAACGATGGCGCGGAAGAAGTTCCTACCATCGATTTCACGAATTGACATGAGTCGGGTTACGAGGACAGTTTATGTCCTTGGCTTATTGGTATTCGCTGGGATTTGGTTTTTCTCGACAAGAGGAGATTATCCTAACCCTTCCGAAGCGTTCTATGTGAATGATTTTGCGGAAGTGCTTGCGCAAGCGACACGTTCCACGATTCGGGATGAAGGAGAACGACTATACAACGTCTCCCAAGATGAAGTGGATGGCGGAGCGCAACTCGTCTTTGCGACGTTTGCCGTAGACAATGTCGAAGATGTCGCGGACTATGACAAAACCGAGATCTATCGACAATGGAAAATTGGTGATAACGACATGGGTGCGTTGTTTCTATTTTTCTTCGTGGATGGAGAACTCGTGGAAAGTCAAATTGAAGTCGGATATCGGATGGAACCGTATTTGACTCCTACCAGACTTGGGCAAATCATTGACAGCACGATTTATGATGAAGAAGGCTGGGGTTATTTCTTTGACTTTGGTCTGGTTGAGTTTCTGTATGAAATCTTAACGGTCGTTTATGTCGATGCCTATGATTACGATTCGTTCAATTACGATATGGATGTCTATTATGAGCATTGGATGGATTATGATGGACCTTATGATTCGGAGGCCGATTCGATCTCGATGTCATTTTGGATGTTTGTGTTAAGTCCTTGGGCCACGGGTTGGGACCGCGTGGGTCCGATTGGACTGTTGGCGTTGCTCTTTGTCGGCACAGGAGGAAGACTCCTTGGTGCGAGAGGCGGCGGCGGGTCCAGCGGTGGTATGGGACTGTTTCGAAGAAGATAAACAAAAGAAGGAATCGATGGACTCGATTCCTTCTTACATTTATAGCTCTGATTCATCAAAGACAAGGACGTGAACACGCTGTCCATATCCGGCACCACCATCGATCATCGTCACCTTGTCGATGGTTTTGACTTGATAGTCATATAGATATGTCGTTTCGTGGCCACACACGATTTGCTTGGAAAAGTCTTTTGGTACGAATTGAAGATGCTCACTTGCGAGAAACCAAGTCGCATCATGTTTGCTGGTGTCTCGCCAATTTGGAAGATGGAAATTCAAAAATCCATGGACAAATACATGATGGTCGAACTCTAGATACAACGGTAAGTGATACAACCAATCGAGATAATGAGGATATCGGTCATGGAAACGTTCGATCAATCTCTTGAAATCATGGAAATCATTCGGATGATCCGCCACAATCCCCAAGGTTTCTTTGAATCCATTGTGTTGGATGTTGAAGGCGACTCTTGAGGTGTTCCCATCCGCGAAGTCGAGGAGAAATTGGTCGTGGTTTCCAAGAACGCCAAGTAATCTCCCTGAAGGAATGAACTCCTCGAGAAAATCGAGCAAGGCTTTTCCTTCCAATCCCCGATCGGTCCAGTCTCCCAAGGAAAGCAAGTAATGATGGGGGTTCTCTCGGTCAAAACCAGCTTCTTTTAGCGCAGAGAAAAGCATGGTTGCCTGGGAATGAATATCCGAAAAGACAAAGTAAGATTTGCTTTCATCGCTTTCATCGAAAGCGGATGGTATTTCTATCATACTCTATCAAGCCCTCCTGTCTCATTTTTTGAAGTTCTCTGGACAAACTGGTCCTTGCGACTCCGAATAATTTTGCGAGGTTGGTTTTTGAGGTATGGAAATGGATGGAAGTGTCGTCTGTTTTTGCGTTCTTGTCCATGTAATCAATAATCTTCTCTCGTAGGGTTTTTGAAAACTCGTCTTTAACAGCTCTACCTAATTGGGTGCTGTTATCGGAAAGGATGCGCAGAAAAGAGTGACAAAAATGATTGTTTGTTTCAAGAAGGTGGATTACCATGGATTTCGGAAGCGAGTATATCCATGATTGAGTGTCCGAAATGATATTCATGGGATAGACAGATTCTGAGGAGAAGAGAATATTGAGGCCAACGACATCTCCCTTACCGTATGTAGTAATAATCTTTTCCTTTCCGAATCGGTCAGAGGGTTCCACATGAACTTGGCCTTCCACAATCAATTCAAGCGCATCACATCTTTCATCTTCTAGGTGTATGAATGAGCCCGCCGGAACGCAGCGTATGGATGCCTTGGCATCGATGATGGGAATCATTTCGATCGGGATCTTGTCTAATAAAACATGATGGGAATAATCTATTTTCATAAAAACACCTCAATGTGTTACTTAGGTAACATTATATCAGATTCTCTCTTAGTATAATAGAAGAAAAAGGGGGAATTAACATGATTACAATTCCATTCGTAGGTTTATTATTTTTTCTTGCAATGAAAGCCAAATTTTTATTTCAAAAGTATTCGATCGTTCTTTACATCGTGTTTTTCTTGCTGAGTGTTGCAGGATTCTATTGGATTGAATTGCCAGTCTTTACTTTCATGAAACAAGGATATCTGGGTTTGGCACTCTTTTACGTCGTGATGTTGGTTGGGGCCCTCCCAAGGAAACAACCAACGAATCAACCGAATCCTGTTCGTCGAGACTATTCTATTTTAGGGTTTTTGGCCATCACGCCTCATGCAATCTATTATCTACAAAAAGCCATGACAGGAGAAATATCTCAACCAATATTTGGTATCATTGCCTATCTTATCATGATTCCTTTGTTTGTTATTTCGTTTCGATGGATTCGTCGTCTCATGAATGAGACGGTCTGGAAAAAAATACAAAAGGCAGCTTATATTAGTTACTTGCTACTATTCATCCACCTTATCATCAACTCCGATGGTGTGAATCGCATAGCTTATGTGGTATTGTTTGGATTTTATTTTCTCTTGAAAACCAGATGGATAATGAAGCTTTTCCAAAAATAACAGGAATGGAAGTACCCAATCCAAACATATGGACCTCCCGTCTACAGCATGGATTGGTAATCAAAGAAACGCGGATTCGAAGGCATGTCGAATCCGCGTTTTTTAGATGACTTTTCACATATTTGCATTTTCAAAAGTGCGATAGGACATTACGTCTTCTTTTCTTCTCACAAAGATTATAAACCGTTTTTTTGATGTAGGTGCAATTATTTTTACACCTATATATAATTTTCTGTTGAATATTGCTTCATGAAGCTATTTTCAAATTCTTGAACTACAATTGATAGCATGTAGTTGTTCTTTCGAAGATTTCATCCGTAATCATGAAGTTTTGCGTCTACGTATCCTTTTAAAAAAAATAACCTATTTAATCTCATCCAAAGTATTTTTGATTGTCTCTATAGCAGATAATTCTTATTGACATTTCATATCCACCTCGGTATAATGGGACGTAATAAAAACTGTGAAGAGAAGAGTAATGAATGAAAGACTTTCTAGAGAGCCTCGGTTGGTGGAATGAGGCATGCCTTATTTCATGAACATGGTCTCTGAGTTGCCAATTTGAACTGAAGTAGGATTGGCCGGGTGTGCCCGTTACCGCAATAGAGTATTGATTCCTTGAATGGAAGTGTACTTGAAGAGGTGAACGTTGTGAGATGTTCACGAACAAAGGTGGTACCACAAGTCAAAAAACTTGTCCTTTGCATCGTTGGATGCAAAGGATTTTTTTATGTTTCACAAGGAGAAGAACCATGATACGAATTGAACGTGTTTCCAAACAATACGCGTCTTCCAAGGATGAAATCGCCCTGAACGATGTATCGACCACATTCGAAAGTGGATTGATCCATGGCATCATCGGCATCAGCGGTGCGGGGAAGAGCACCTTGATTCGCTTGCTCAACAAACTTGAGAGCTATGAACAAGGCAACATTCAAATCTTTGATTATACCGATTTGAGACTTCTCAATCAGGAGTCGACGCGAATGTTGCGAAAACGGATTGGGATGATTTTTCAAAGCGATCACCTTTTGTCTCGCAAAACCGTCCTCGAAAATGTGTTGTTTCCGATTGCGCTTCACCGCAAGGTGACACCTTCAGACACGGAATATGCCAGGTCGCTCTTACAAGAAGTCGGACTTTCCGATTATGCTTCCCGTTATCCAGCGCAATTATCTGGCGGACAACGTCAACGCGTGGGAATTGCCAGAGCGCTAATTCAAAAGCCGGACTTGCTTTTGTGCGATGAACCGACCAGCGCCTTGGATGTCATGACCACTTCACAAATACTACAGTTGATCCAATCCACCGCCAGGCGTCATCATCTCGATGTCATCATCGTGACCCATGATTTGAATGTCCTTAGAGAAATCTGTGATACCGTCACGGTGATGGACAAAGGTCGCATCATCGAGAGTGGAAAACTCGATGAGATTTTGTACAAAGCCAAACAACCTGAAACCCAAGCCTTTACCAAACAAATCGGTTTGGATTTAGGAACGTTGAAGAACCAATTTCCCATTGAAGAACTTTTACTTCTAAAGTTTGAAGAAGAGATTGTCCATCAAAGTATTGTGAGTGAAATGATTCAGACACTCGGTGTATCCATCTCGATCGTGTTTGCGAATGTCTCCCCGAACAAAAAAGGAACAATGGTGCTTCATGCCCCGAAGAAGCAAACCGAAATCATAGCGTTTCTAAAAGAGCGAAAGGTAGGGGTGGATCATGTTGTTTGATTTGGAGATTCAAGTCTATCTCGATGCACTTTGGGAAACGGCGTACATGACCTTGGTCAGCACCTTGTTTGTCTTTGTCCTTGGTTTGTTGTGGGGAGCCTTCTTATACGGAACCGACCAGCATGGACTTTGGGAAAACCGTACGGTGTACAAGATTGTTTCTGTGATTACATCCGCGTTACGAAGTGTTCCGTTCTTGATTTTGATCGTGTTGTTAATTCCAGTGACCCGAGTTCTCGTTGGAACGATCTTGGGCCCTACCGCTGCTTTACCTGCACTGATTTTAGGGGCCACTCCATTTTATGCCAGAATTGTGGAAATCGCACTTCATGAAACCGGAAATGATCTCAAAGAAACCGGACTGTCGTTTGGGGCCACCAAGCTTCAAGTGCTATTTCGGATTTTGATTCCCGAATCGTTGCCGGCGTTGATTCGCGGCATTACTGTGACCGCGATTGCGATTACGGGCTATACGTCGATCGCCGGCGCAATCGGCGCGGGCGGATTAGGAAACCTGGCGTATCTCTATGGTTACGCTCGAAACCGTATTCTCGTGACAGTGGCTTCCACCGTTCTCATTGCACTTCTCATCCTCGCCCTTCAAGTGATCGGTGACTTGCTTGTCAAAAAACTATCAAAAACCTCATAAGGAGAAAACATATCATGAAAAAAGTACTTTCAATTCTATTCCTTGCGTTACTTACCATCACCCTTGGCGCCTGCCAAAAAGAAGAAACCGTCTATTTGGTTGGCGCTTCTCCAACCCCTCATGCCGAAATCTTGGCCCATGTCCAACCGATTTTAGAAGCCCAAGGTTATACCTTTGAAGTCGTCGAATTTACCGACTATGTACTACCCAATAGTGCCCTCGCTTCTGGCGATATC
>JAQVKB010000028.1 GCA_028694875.1 Candidatus Izemoplasmatales bacterium | reverse complement strand
CCGGAACGAAGTTTGTCGTCTATGCGAACCATATTGAATATACCGACCCGATTTATGTCCGGTTATTGTTTCGCAAACACGCGCTTGCGTTTGTGGCCAAAGAGCCATTATTTAAGACCTTTTTGATTAAGAATCTACTCAATGGTATCGGATGCATCTCGATCGGAAAAGATGCCGATCGCAGTGCGATGAAGTCGATTTTGGAAAGCATCAAAAGAGTCAAGGATGGTCAGCCATTCGGCATTTTCCCAGAAGGAAAAAGGACTTATTCTAACGACTTAACCGAGTTCAAAGCGGGCGCTTTCAAATTGGCGCAAAAGGCCAATGCGGACATAGTCCCTGTATGTCTATACAATATGCATGGTATATTGCGAAAAGGCCGGATCAGAACTCAAAAAGTGTATGTTCACATCTTTGAAGCCATCCCACACGAAGATTTTGCTAGCCTCGATACTTTCGTGATTGCAGATCGTGTCAAATCGTTGATTTCTAGTAAACTTGAGGAATTCAAAGAAAGGATTCCTCAAGACTAATGCTTTCAAAACAACGAGTGCAACTGATTGCATCTGATTTGGATGGAACACTATTAAATCCTTTTGGTGTGGTAAGCGATCGCACCATTTTGGCACTTCAGAAAGTGATGCGTCAAGGGATCCATGTTGTAGTAGCATCGGGTCGAACAGAACGAGAAATGCGACAATTACTTGCGCCACTCCATTTGGAAGAAGACGAAGGATCATACTTCATTTCGTACAATGGCGCAAGAACCGCCAAAGCTAATGATGGTAGTATTGTCGAAGAGGTCATGTTTTCCGCGCAACAAGTCAACGCGATCATTCGACAAATTGTTCAATATGATGTTCATATCCATGTGTTTTGCCGAAACCATATGTATGTGAGTTCCGACTTGGTGCAGCTCTTGAAAGAGGATTCTCAACAAGACAAAGATATTGTTTATGTCGATATGCATACCTATATCTTCAATCAACCCTGTTATAAGTTACTGATTTATGAAGATGAGAATACCATTCAGAAACTGAGTCAAGAATTATCTCAGCATCTTCCGAGCGATACCAAGATGTTCACAAGCCACAAGAAACTGCTGGAGTTTGTGCCGATGGAAGGCACCAAAGGCGGAGCATTAACAAGACTATGTCAACGGTTGGGGGTTCCACTCGAAGAAGTAGTGGCTTTTGGCGACGAAGAAAACGACATCAGCATGCTTCAATCCGCTGGGATGGGTGTCGCGATGAGCAATGCAATTGCCAAAGTCAAGCAAAATGCGAAATACACGACAACATCGAATGAACATGATGGCGTCGCGGAAATCATTGAATCGATATTTTCTTTATAGAGAGGAGACATCACCGTGTCATTTGAACTCGAATTAATTCATTGGTTACAATCGTTTCGAAATGGATTCTGGGACGCTTTTTTCCAATTATGGACGATGTTTGGCGAAGAACTCGTGATCATTGGCGTCCTAGGGTATCTCTATTGGGCTTATAACAAGAAAGTAGGAGAACAAGTAGGTGTGACGGTTTTCTTGTCGCTCGTGATGAATTCGATCATCAAAGTGATTGTGGCAAGACCTCGACCGTTTGTCGTTGATGATACGATTACCAACGTTCGACCTTCGACATCCGGAGGATATGCTTTCCCTTCTGGACACACACAAGGAGCTTCGACGTTATTTGGCTCCATTGCCGTGTGGATGAAGAAAAGGTGGATTACGATTGTCGCAACCATCATCATTGTCATGGTCGCCGTTTCTAGGATGTATTTGGGAGTCCATTACTTCAGCGATGTTGTCGTTGGAGGACTCTTAGGAATTGGTATGGCATTTCTGATGAATCGGTTCTTTCAGAAATCAAAGCACATTGACAGGTTCTATCAATGGTTGTTAGTGGGCAGTGCTGGAGCTTTTCTTGCAGCGCTGATTGTATACTCTATTCTTTATCGTAATGAAACGTACCCAGGAACAGAGATTTATGCGCATCTTGAAGATGTATCGAAAATGTTAGGTTCCATGGTTGGATTTGTTGTAGGAGTCAGATTCGAACAATCCAAAGTCAAGTTTTCGCAACATCAAGTGCTTTGGAAGAATGCCATTCGATTTGTGGGTGGGGTTGCCGTTGTCATGGCGGTTCGTTTGCTGTTAAAGGCTGTATTTGGACTCATCGTCAATCCTGAAGAACTTGTGGACCTCAATATGTTTCAAAGTTATTTGGCTTCTCTATTTGACTTCTTAAGATACGTTGCTATGGTCTTTATCGGGATTGGCGTATATCCGATGTTGTTTCAGAAAGTGCGCATCTAATGAATGTTTATAACAAAACGGTTTACAATGAAAAACTCGTAAGGAAATACAACCAGTATTATCTTATCCAATTTTTAGTAACAAAGTTTGTCTTTATGGCATTTCTGATTGCACTTCTTGCAGGTTATCTCATATACATCCATATGACACAGTACCTCATCTGGATTGGAGTATTTCTCGTCTTTTATTTATTGATATTGTTACTGATCAATCGCTTATCCATTCGTAAAGCCATCAATTCCAGTGAAGAGATACGTAGAGGACTGATCATAGAGTTTGTGTTTCGGGATGATTTGATGATTCCGTCGATACGCGAAGAAGTAGCCTATTCACAGATACGATCATTCAAGGTATGGAAAGACTTGTGGATCATCAAAACCCAAGGACAGGCCATCCATTTGGTGGATGTCCAAGGATTTGAGTCCGTAGAGCAAGAAAAACGCTGTTATGATACGATCAAAAGCAAGATGTTCAACAAGACAAAAAAATCCAAATAATGCAAAAGGTTGACTATGAATTGTCAGCCTTTTTCTTTGGAATTCTTGACAAAATTCAAATCTCATAGTACAATTAAACCAGATGGACTAGACCAACTGGTCTAAAAGAGGTGTGCTGTATGAAATATCAGGATCGAACCGCATATTTACTGAGCAATAAGGCTCTTTTCGATGCGACACTTCAAGCCTTTTCGAGTCAGAGTTATGACAGCGCATCACTCAATGATATCATTCGAGACAGCAACTCGAATAAAGGCTCTTTTTATTATCGTTACCAGAATAAACTGGATCTCTACGGAGCTCTTCTTGATTCCATGTTTGTCGAACAACTTTCTTCTATAAATGAGGCTATGCTTTCCATTAAAGAGGGACAAGTCTTAGATTTAATTCACTTGCTATTTGACTCCTTAAAGCAGGTAGGAAACATCGATGCAAGATACTTCTTATTGAATCATCGTTTTTACAACGAATCTACCCAGTTTGTCGAAGAAGTCCTTGCCCAATGCGTCGACGCTCCGTTTTCACGAATTGAAGTTCAATTATTGAGACTCGGATTAAATAATCTCGATATCAAATTATTGAGAAACCAATATGTGGATTTTGATGAGTTATCGGATCTAGATTTCTTTGATTATGATGGCCTGCTCATGCGTCTTCATGCGATTGTCTCACCCACTATTCACGCCGCATCAATCCAAGCTCCTAAAGTAGAAGATACCATCCGAGAATCCACTAGATCTGTTTCCATCGAATTTCCCTTTCAAACCAATCAGATAAGTGCTTATATCGGCAGAAAAGATGATTCCTTCCAAAGTTTTGTGAATGAGACACTACTCGTAGTCGCCAAAGACTACAAGGGATTTGTGATTTGTGATGATGGAATCTATAATCTTGATTCGCGACTCAAGCGAAAAAAGGTATCGATACAGCGATTCGGGAAATCACTACAGACTTATCTGCAACGTATCAAACCGTGGGATCAAAGTGATATCGACTGGCTGGACATGATGTCTATACTCTTTGATTCGAAACTTCTCACCATGAAAGTCAAAGATGTTCCGAAACAATTCCAAATCTTTGTGCAGTTGATGAAATTGTGTACTTATCGACCTGACTTTCTCTTCATAGAAGAGATATCAAAAGTTAAGAATCCAGATTTTCTTCGTCGTTTTTCGGCTTTCGTCTTGAAGTATCGCGATTGGATGGGTAAAATAGTGATGATAGACCATTCATTGGCATATCCTTTGTCAATAGCGGATCATTTCTCCTTCATCGTGGATGGTCACGTGATTTCTGAACTCTCTTCCGCTTCCATTCAAGATCGGATTTCGAAACCGAATTATATCCTGACATTTCTTCAAGATGGTGTTCTCCATCACCAAGAAGTGGATCAAGACGAACTCCATGATGGAACGATGAAAGAAATTTTAGGAAATCATCCATTAATCCAGGTCATTTCCATTCAACACGATCTCGATCAAGTCTTTTTTCTCGAAACGGGGGTAACATTGAATGAAACATTTTCAAATGATCATCATCAATGATCTAAAACGGTATTTTGAGTATCGCATTTTCCATGTCCACATTGCCATTTCGATTCTTTTTGCGGCGTCGATGGCTTTTTTTGGTTCCATTCATCCTTCGAACTTTATTTTTGTTGCGATATTCATCTTGCCAGTCGTACTATTCTCGATTTCACTATTCATTGAAAGAGAAGAAGGTTCGATTCTTCCTTGGGTGAGTGCTCCTTGTTCTCCAACCCTCATTGCGGTCGCGAAAATGACTTCCGCTTTATTGATGCAATTGATTCCTTTTGTCTTATTTTCAATAGTTTTGGTCCTCAAGGGATATGAATTTTCATATTTGTTATTCCTTCTCGCCTTTTTGTTAGGTTCTTTGGTTCATATCGTCATCGGGTTGAGTTTGTCGATTCTATCCAAATCGAATCAAATTCTCTCGATTTCATACTTAATCTACATCGTGTTATTTTCTGTATTACCAATTTTTCATGCCAACGGCCTCATTCCCGATCGCTTTTCTTACGCTTTGATCATTTCCCCAGCATACCTAAGTGGTATTCTCATCGATAGCATCATGGCAGGTTCGTTGGAATCCCCCGTTCTTCTTGTTATTTTATCGGTGGTTCTTCAACTGGCATACGCTGCCATCTTATTGCGATATGTGATTGCACCATTCTTTAAGCCCTATCTCCTTGATTCTCTCGGAAAGAAGGAATAATATGGCTTACTCGATTGGCATTGATGGTGGGAACAACCATTCGGAAATTTGTCTCGCGAATGAAGCCGGTGAAGTCCTACGTTCCGTTTCTTTGGGCACGTTGTCCCTTGATGAAATGAGCGCTTCTCAGATTCAGAGAACGCTGTTTCAAACGTTGGAGCATTGGAATGAACTCCAAGAAATCCTTCAAGTCTATGCTTGTATTTCAGGAACGTATAGTCATGCGCAAGAAGATTCACTTCGCAGCGTATTCCGAGAACTTTTTCCAAAAGCACAGAACAATATTCACGTAGCCAATGAAGGAGTCGCATTGCTTTTATCGCGCAATTTGGACATGCAAGGGATGGCTCTCGTGGTGGGAACTTCGTCTCTTTGTGTGGGTTCTGATGGACCTAAGGTCATCAAGTGTGGTGGATATGGATACCGTGAAGGAGATCCTGGCAGTGCCTTTGACTTGGGATATCATGCCATCCGCCACTTGTCTAGGGTGCTAGATGGAAGACATTCTTCTACGCCATTTTCAGATCAAATTGCCAAAGCTATTCACGTTCAAAGCGTTTCCGATATGGCCGCATATTTTGGGTCCTTTCAACGTCGAGAGGTTGCTGAAATCGCCCGTATTGTGACACAATTTGCATCGATTGATCAGTATGCCTATCGAATTTTGGTCCAAGCAGCGAATGAAATTCAATTGATGGTTGAGAGCATCTTCAAGCAACTTTCGTTGGAGTCGACGACAATGGTGTTAGGTGGGGGATTGGCCAATGCCGATACGATGTATCGGACAATGATCTTTCAAGCCATTTCCAAAGTATCCAATTCCATTGAAATCGTGACGCCGAAATACTCGAGAGCCGAAGCGCTCGCCAAACAACCTATGCTTTCTAGGGGGAACAACGATGATCGTTTTTGAGGAACAGGAACGTTATTTTCATCTTCATGGAGAAAAAACATCGTATGTATTGCGAATACTACCGACAGGCCATCTTGGACACGTTTATTATGGAGAGTATCTTCCTCAAATCAATGTGACTCAACTCGAGCCTAAATTTGCGATTGAAGTAGGAAATCAAGTCCTTGTCGATCCCGATGATCGGACGTTTAATCTCAATACGTCCTATCTAGAAACATCCACGTATGGGAAAGGCGATTACCGCGAACCGATGAGTCACTTTCGATTTCCAGATGGATCTAGACTCAGTGATTTTCGTTACCACAGCCATGAAATTCTTGAGGGAAAACCATCCTTTGAGGTTCTTCCAGAAAGCCATGTTTCGAAAGATTCTTCCGCACAAACATTAGTCGTTGAATTGCGCGATGAAGCCCGTCAATTGGCGCTAAAACTTTACTACACAATGTTTGAAAAAACGGATGTGTTGGTGCGTAGAGTTGTCATTGAAAATGTTGGGGAAGAGGCCATCTTGATTGAACGTGCGATGAGCATGCAACTCGATCTTCCCAACCGAGACTATCGATTGCTCTCCTTGGATGGTGCGTGGATTCGAGAACGCGCGATCACCGAACATCCGCTTTCGTTCGGCGTTTGGAAAATCGATTCCAAGAAAGGCGTTTCAGGGAACGATCATAACCCCTCTCTCGTCTTAAAAGAACCTTCCACGACGGAAGAAATGGGACGTTGCTACGGCTTTTCGCTGGTGTATAGTGGTTCGTTTGAAGCCATGGCAGAAGTATCTCCTCATTCGATTGTTCGTATTTTGTTTGGAATCAACTCGTTTGATTTCTATTACCAACTAGATCCACACAAGACTTTCGTCACCCCAGAAGTGGCGATGTCCTATTCCAATGGCGGGCTCAATGGTTTGAGCCTGCATTTTCATGAATTCGTGAAACACAACGTTGTCCCGGAATATTGGTCCTTTCGGGAACGACCGATTGTCGTGAACAACTGGGAAGCGACGTATTTTGACTTCAACGAACGAAAACTATTGAAACTTGCCAAAGCCGCCGCCAAACTCGGCGTGGAGATGTTTGTCTTGGATGACGGATGGTTTGGCAATCGCAATGACGATACGTCTTCACTGGGGGATTGGGTTGTCAATCGCAAAAAGCTCCCTTCAGGAATCCAGGGCCTTGCCAAAAAGATTCAGAAACTAGGTCTTTCCTTTGGCATTTGGGTGGAACCCGAAATGATTTCTCCGAATAGCGAATTGTTTCAAAATCACCCCGATTGGGCGATTCGACATCCTCTGTATGAACCCAGCCTTGGCCGCAATCAATTGGTTTTGGACCTTGCGAATGTCGAAGTCCAAGACTTCTTGATCGAGACCATACAGAATCTACTGGATTCCGCCGATATCTCCTATGTCAAATGGGATATGAATCGCAATCTATCGGATGCTTATTCTCCAGTGTTATTATCCAATCAAGGATCCTTTTTTTATCAGTATCAAGTAGGACTGTTTCGCGTCCTGAAAACCATCACTTCTCAATTTCCACACGTCCTTTTCGAGTCTTGTGCGAGCGGAGGAAACCGATATGATCTTGGTATGCTTACGGTGATGCCACAAGTTTGGGTTTCTGACAATACCGATGGCATTGAACGACTGAAAATACAGTATGGAACCTCCTATTTCTATCCTCCCTCCACGATGGGAGCGCATGTATCTCAAATTCCGAACCAACAAACCTTACGAAAAACAACCCTCGAAACAAGATTCAATACCGCTTCCTTCGGGCTTCTAGGATACGAAATGGATTTGACGCAAATCACGCCTTATGAGAAAAAAGTGATTCGTGCTCAAATTGCGTATTATAAGAAACATCGAGCCTTACTTCAATTTGGACGATTTCAACGTTTTCTCAACCCGTTTCAAGACAAATCGACGTTGTGGAGCGTCGTTTCTGACGATCAAAAAAGCGCGATGGTCGGGTTGTATCGAATCCAAGATACACCCAATGGACCCCACGAAATTGTTCGTATTTCCGGTCTCGATGAGACGAAAAAATATCGTTTGACCAATCGAGCGCAAACCCATCATTTGGATACTTTTGGCCACTTAATCCATCATGCACTTCCAATCAAAATATCTCCCGATGGACTGTTTTTTTTGTTATTAAAAAATCGATATTTATTACCCATTGAAAAAGAAGATTTCATCACAGATGGCGCGACCCTCAACCATTTTGGTTTTCAACCGAAACAACCTTTTATCGGCAGTGGCTATCACGAAGGGGTTCGGTTGATGGGCGATGGATCTTCTCGACTGTATTATCTTGAATGCTTGGAAGGAGACACGAATGAGAACACGAATTCCGCTCAATGAGAACTGGCGCTTTGTCGCCAACATCGAAGAAGGTTCGATGTTGAACCTCAACCCAACGATGGGTGAAATCATTGAACTTCCCCACACGGTTCTGGAACTTCCAGAACATACCTTTCTGGAAAAAAGTTACCAATTTCTGAGTTTATATTCCCTAGAACTTTCGGTTCCAACTGGTGATTGGCACCACGCGATTCTTCATTTTGCGGGCGTCATGAACGTCGCGAAAGTCTATGTGGACAAGCACGAAATCCTTGTCCATGAAGGAGGATACACACCCTTTGATGTCGACCTCTCTCCTTATGTCAAACCAGGACAAGTCGTTCTCCTACAAGTATTGGTGGACTCACGAGAAATCAAGGACATTCCGCCCTTTGGTGGAATGGTCGATTATTTGGGTTATGGCGGAATTTATCGTGAAGTATGGCTAGACCTTTATCCGCGTCATTACATCAAAGACATTCAAATCAAAACCCGAGAAGCGCTCTCGCTTCAAAAGGATGAAATGTCCCTCGATTTCGCGGTCCAGCTCGAAGACGAGTCCTTGAATAAGTTTTCCATGGAAGTTCGAATTCTCGATGGACAAAACGTTATGTTTCAACACATCTACGAGGAAATGAATGCCTCGAGATGCTGCTATATGGAGAATCATACAGGGATTACAAGATGGTCCATCAAGGAGCCAAAGCTTTACACCTTCGAAGCGACGCTCAAACAAGGGAAAAAGGTCCTCGATCAAGCGAGCGAAACCTTTGGGTATCGTGATGCCAGGTTTACTGCCGAAGGGTTTGTTCTGAACGGAGAAAAAATCAAATTGGTGGGGTTGAATCGCCATCAAAGTTATCCAAGAATTGGCTACGCCGCGCCACGTCTTCTTCAAGAACATGACGCCGAAATCATCAAATA
>JAQVKB010000027.1 GCA_028694875.1 Candidatus Izemoplasmatales bacterium | reverse complement strand
GATTGTCTCTTGATCAAATTTTAGCTTGCTCACGTTCTCACCTCTTCTCTACTATTATACAAAAAATACCCTGTATTGCTTCACACACAGTTCTTTTTGTGTGTCCACAATACAGGGTACATTTTACAAGCGCCCATGGCTTTTTTCAATGGAATTTATTCGTCAAACAAACCTTTGATGGAGTCCACCAACTCTTGAATCAAATCGTCTCCGGATTTGGCCTCAAGATTGGCTTCTTCCGTGGTCGTCGTCGTAGTAGTTGTAGTGCTGACGGATCGAAGTGTTGTCGTAAAGGTATTCAAACTCGAAGTGGTCGTTGTGGTGGTTTTGGCGTCACAACCCACAAGCAAGAAAAGGAAGCCTGTCGCAAAGAGCACAAACATCAGTTTTTTCATGAGAATCACGCTCCTTCATACGCGGAGATGACAATCTCAAGGTCTTCTTCGACCAATAAAGTGCCATCCAGCATCGTCCATGAGGTATCCGCATTGTCAATAAACGTGTAATCTCCAGAAATCAAATCTTCTTCTATGGACACTTCCATCAAATCGCCAGTGAAATCTTTGATGACACCGACCGTGGGATCGACGGTAATCCAGGAAGCATAATCATACAGTTTGTAGGTGGTCAAATTCGTTCCGTAGGAATTGACGATCCATGCGAGGATATCCTCGCCTTCTTCATCGGTGACGATGAGAATCGAACCGCCTTCGGTTTCGACCGATTCCATCGTATAGACAATCGTCCCGATATACAGCGTTAAGACATTTCCGACGACGACCGCATCATATAGAATCGATGTGGTTTCGGGAAGTGCAGTGATTTCAATTTGAAACGAGATGGCAGATGTTATCGTAATGGCGTCAAAAGGATACGTAATGACATCTTCCGCACGGGCCATTGGCGCGCGGAAGAGGATGATCGATAAGCCAAGGCATAGCGTGAGTAGTAGTTTTTTCATGGAATATTCCCCCCTCCACCTTCATTGTAAACTACCCCTATGTTTTGTCAAGGGCACAAGGATTTCTTCAGATAAAATGTTTGTAAAGAGGATTTTTCTGCTATACTAAACGTAATGAAGGAGGTTCAACATGAAAAACAAATTGAATCGTATGATGGATTGGTTTGAGGACCATTTTAATACGGTGATTGATGTCATCGCACTCGTTGGCGCGTCGTTTATGATTTTGTTTTCACTCGTGTTGTTTGTGCTGTTGCTACTGAATCAAGAAAGCGTGCTCAATATCTTTGATGTCATCATTCCTCCGGGTGCGATTGGGTTCTTCGGCATCCTCATGTTGTTTGCACTTCGGATCACAAGACATATTACTAAGAAATAATCATGGACGCCTATCGTTGGCGTCTTTTTTTTGGAAATATTCATTCTTGACGATGTATGATATACTGAAATCAATGATGAAAGAAATTCTAGTTTCAAGGAGGTGTTTTGATGGAAATTCTACCGATCCGCGTTGAGTTGGTCGACATGTTCATGAGCTTGTTTTTGGATGATTATGACGAGGAACGCCGAATTGTCCAAGTCTTGCCACCACGAGAAGAAATCCAAGAGATGGTATCTTCCTCCTTAGAACGAATCATCCAACATGGTGTCGGATTCTATGCCATCGATGAGGGTCGCTTGGTAGGCTACTTGGTAGGAATTCCAACGGGACCACTCTTTGGTCTTTCCGATGGGGTTGTCGTACCGATCCATGGATTTGCCTCCGTTGGCGACGTCAAGAAGGTGACCAAAACGCTTTATCTCCATGCGGTTCAGGAATGGGTCCGACGTGGATGGTTCTCTCAAGCGGTGGTGATGTTTGCTCATCACCAAGTATTGAAAGAGGTTTGGTTTGAGTTGGGGTTTGGGGCGCGATGCGCGGATGCAATCCGCGACCTTTCAACACCAACAACGCCTTTCAGTCCATTAACCATCAAGAAAGTAGTGGCGTGGGATCTCCCAGAACTGGCTCCAATTCATCAAGAACATCATCTTTATTATCGTCAAGCACCGATGTTTATGCCCAATCCCGATGAAGATGCCTTGCAAGATCTACAAGAATGGTTTTCCCAAAAGGATCACCATATGTGGGTGGCCAAACGAAACACGAAGTTCGTGGGATACATGCGCATTCAACCTGAAGGGGAATCGATCCTCAGTCGCCATCCGAAGATGATGAATATCACAGGAGCGTATGTGATTCCCGAGGAGAGAGGACATCACGTAGGCGCTTCCTTGTTGGAAGAAATCACGGCTTGGGTTCATAAAAACGGATATACCCGTCTTGGCGTGGATTATGAAGTCCTCAATCCGATTGGTTCAAGCTTTTGGGAGAAACACTTTACGCCCTATACGCTTTCTGTCGCAAGACGAATTGATGAGCGAATCACACCCTACTTATAAAACAAAAAGACGATCGCGAGATCGTCTTTGTTGTTTCAAGAAAGGCGGTTAGTCATCCCATTCCGAAGAACGGTAATTGCCTTGAAGGTCAAATTTGATTTCGATGCCGTTTTGAAGTTTCACTTCATAACCATTGTCTTCCATTTCCACTTCTTTGACAGCGACACCTTCATAGTTGGTGTTCAAATATGTGGTGATGGCTTCCGGAAGAACGGCGACATTGTTGTAAGAATCTTCTTGTTCGTAGGAAGAGTCATGATCATCATCTTCATAGGTTCCATCATGATCATCATCTTCATAGGTTCCATCATGATCATCATCTTCATAGGTTCCATCATGGTCTTCATTTTCATACTCGTCTTCGTATTCATTCTCATCATCGTCATCATCCCCATAGTTGGTACCAGGGTTCGTCGGGGTGGTGACGGTTGAAGAATCAATCGTTGGATATCCTGCTAACGAGCCAACGACGGGGAGTTTCGCCAAGGTGGAGCTGGAGTGAGGGCTCATCGCGAAGATTGCGGTGGCATCGGTACCACCCAGTTGCATGCCTTGGTGAGTTCCATTGACGAAGTAGTTCGTGACGTTGTAGACAACACCGTTCACGGCAATATACGCGGTCGAGCCATTGGCACCGGTATATTGAGAGAGTTCTTCAAGGGTGAAAACAGGAAGCGTTGTCGTGGTCGAAGGATCGGTTGGGGTAGGATTCGTAGTTGTAGGATCCGTCGGCGTCGTGTCATTCACGACTTCGATGGTGGGGTAACCATCCAACGTTCCAACGATCGGAAGCAACGCGAGTTGCGCATCCGAGTGGGGGCTCATCGCGAAGATGGCCGTCGCATCGGTACCACCCAGTTGCATCCCTTGATGGGTTCCGTTGACGAAGGCATAGGTCACATCATAGACAACACCATTCACAGCGATATACGCGGTAGAACCATTGGCGCCCGTATATTGGGAAAGTTCCGCTAAGGTAAAGACGGGAAGTGTCGTGACCGAAGAAGTGTCATTGGATAACACGGTCGAACCCGTGGTGGGGTTCAAGTTTTCCGAAGTGGGCGTCGCGGTCGCGGAGACCAACGTTCCAACGACAGGAAGTGTTTTGAGTAAGGATGCCGAGTGAGGGCTCATCGCGAACACGGCGGTGGCGTCGGTACCACCAAGATGCATGCCTTGGTGAGTTCCGTTCACGAACACGTGGGTGACATCATAAATCACACCATCGACCGCGATGTACGCGGTTGATCCGTTCGCACCAGTATATTGGGCGAGTTGTTCAAGCGTCATCGTGGTTCCAGAAACAGATAACGTATTGCTTTGGTCGACCGCGTTTTGAGTAGCGCAAGCGGCGAGGCTTAAGGTAATGCCGATAATGGCAAGGATCGATAAGAATTTTTTCATGGGTTTCACTCCTTTAAATTTTGCGTTTTATACCACTATCTTAATGTGTCAAGATGAAAACAAGATGAAAAGGTACATTTTCATCAAATTTTCATCAAAATTGATACAATAGAGATATCAGGAGATGATGATATGCGTTTACTCATCGCGGAAGACCAAGAAACTCTTCTTCAAATACTAAAGGAAAGAATGATGCAAAGTGGATATATGGTGGATGCGGTTCGTGATGGACAAGAGGCACTCGACTATGTTTTTTCCACGGATTATGATTTGTTAATCCTGGATATTATGTTGCCCAAGAAATCCGGACTCGAAGTCCTTTCGCGCGTTCGCGCCAAAGGAATGTCGACACCGGTTTTATTACTCACGGCGAAAGATCAGATTCAAGACAAAGTCAAGGGTCTTGATGCAGGGGCAGATGATTACGTCGTCAAACCGTTTGCGTTCGAAGAGTTGCTCGCGCGTGTACGTAGTTTATTAAGAAGGCACGACAATACCGTCGCCGATATTTTGAAACTGGGTGATTTGACGATGAATCGCACGCTCAAAGAAGTCACCCGTCAAGGGGACGTCATCCATCTCTCCAAGAAAGAATATATGATCCTAGAATACATGCTTCTCAACAAAGACATTGTGATTTCCCGAGAAGCGTTAGAAAATGTCAGTTCCAATTATGATTATGAAGGATATTCGAATGTCATCGACGCGTATATCCGTTTGTTACGAAAGAAGATTGACCTTCCCTATGAAGAGAAACTGATTCACACCGTGCGTGGATTCGGTTATGTCTTGAGGAGGGAATCGGAATGAAGCGATTTGGCATTCAAGGAAAAATCGTGTTTTTAATCACGATTTTCTTTACGGTATTGGTATTGATTGATTTGGCTTTTTTAGTGACCTATTCGGAAGAGTTTTTTTCGGGTAGCGTCGAAAGCGATTTGGTATCGGTGACGCAATCTGCCGTTCAAGAAATTACCATCGATGATGGTGTTGTGTATAAAGGCGATGAGGATGACCACGAAGAACTCTTTTCGTTTGTCAAAGATGGCGTTGTTTTTTTAATCTACCAAAGTGGTGTCATGAAGTATGGGACTTCCCCATCGAGTTTTGATCCTTCGTTTCCAATGACGATTGGAGAAACGGAAGTCTATGAAGGCGATCAAGGCACTTGGTTGGTATATGATGTGTCGCTCTCAGGCTCTTATGTCTTGCGAGGACTTTATCCGTATGATGTCGTCGCGAGTTCCGCGAATCAACTGGTGAAAGTCGCGTTGATCATTTCACCCATTTTGATTGTCTTTGCGGCATTCGGTTCGTTTGTCATTATTCATCGCAGTTTCAAGCCGATTCAAAAAATTTATGAAACCGCACAGTCGATTGAGGCGTCTGGAGATCTTTCAAAACGGATTGAAAACATTCCAGGTCGCGACGAAGTGGCTTCCTTGGCGATGATGGTCAATCAAATGCTCGATAAAGTCGAATCGACATTATCGAGAGAGCGGATGTTTTCTTCGAATGTTTCCCATGAACTCAGAACCCCGCTCACGGTATTGAAAGCGCAAGCGGAATACATGCTTGTCAAACTGGCTCCGAACTCCCCATACCGAAAAGATGTCGAAACCATCCTTTCTCAAGTGGAATCTCTCGAATCGATCACGGTCTTACTACTAGAGATCACAAGAAACCACCAAAGCAATCCCGCGCAGTGGAAACCTGTTTCGGTAGGCGTCATGGTGGATGAAATCTTCGAACATCTCGAAAAAGAACGAAGCGAAAAAAATATCATGATGACGAAAGAGCATTTTGATGCTTCCTCCGTCCTTGTGACGGATTCGGCGGTTCTTCAACGAGTGCTCTTCAATTTGATTCACAATGCGATTCGTTACAACAAACAAGATGGTCAATTGACCGTGCGTTTTTCTCGCCAACAGGGATCAGTGCATCTGGTGGTCGAAGACCGTGGTATTGGAATCTCCGAAGAAAATATCGCCCATGTGTTTGATCCCTTCTATCAAGTCGATCCGTCACGCAAACGGATGGGGCAAGGCGTAGGACTTGGACTCGCGATTGTCAAAGAGATGGTCACGATGCTGGAAGGCACGATTGAGATTCAAAGCGTGTTGGGCGAGTCCACGACAGTCACGGTGATTTTACCAGATCAACTGAATGCGAAAGGGTGATATCCATGAGTCACGAAAAAATCTTTCAAATGGCTTTTTCAAAGGTCTATCCTAGTTATGTCACGAAAGCTGTGAGAAAAAACAGAACCGCAGAAGAAGTCGATACGATTTTGTGTTGGATGACGGGTTATTCCCTTGAACAATTACACCAGCAGATAGAGAAAAATGTATCATTTCAAACCTTTTTTGAAGAAGCACCTTCCCTCCATCCCAATCTTTCGCTGGTGACCGGTGTGGTTTGTGGGGTCCGCGTCGAAGAAGTAGAACATCCCTTGATGAAACAAATAAGACAACTCGATAAACTTGTCGATGAGTTGGCCAAGGGAAAATCCATGGAAAAGATTTTACGCCAATCCTAAGAAATGAGGTTTTTGTCATGGACCATCGTGAACTAGCCATCCGACTCTTCAACCAAACCTGGGAATTGCTGGACCAAGAAGATCGTAGTGAAGAAGCCAAAGCCAAGATCATTCATCTCGCTCATACATCGTTGTACCATTGGATGCAAGTAGGAACGCCTCTCGAATTCCAACGTGGCGAATGGATGGTATCGCATGTGTATGCGCTCTTTCATATGAAAGAATCTGCATTATTTCATGCCAATCGCTGCATGTTCCTAACCAAAGAACATCAACTTCAGGATTTTGATCTGACCTTTGCCTACGAAGCGCTTGCGAGAGCATATGCATTACAGAATAAGGATGAAGCGAAGAAATACCTTCAGCTTGCCTATGAATCCTTGTCGCAAATCAACGAAGAAGAAGATCGAAAGTATGCAAAATCACAACTTGATGAAATCTTATAAAGAAGGTTTGTTTTGTGCTTTGAGTAATTTGGCAAATGCTTCTTTTTGATGAAAAGAAATCATTGAAAAAAACGATTAAATAAAAGAGAAAGAGACCACAATGTTATGGTCTCTTTTTACAGAAAATATGTGTGTGCAGAAATGAATAAATATGTTATTATTATTATGTAATATATGTTTTCTGCAGACATAGTATACTACTAATTTTTCGCGGTGTCAACCAATAAACGCAACTATTTTTGTGTTTTTCAAAAAAATATTTGTCAAAAGGAGAATTATTGTGGCATATAACCCTGAATTCAAAAATCCAGCAAGATCAGCATTATCTGAGTTTGCTCAGTATGGAAAATTTTCCGAAAAACTTAAATACCTTGCTCATCTTGCTGAAAAAGAAAACTGGAAGTATGATGACCTATCATATGTTGGAAGAACAGATGAAGAAACCAAAGCAATGAGTTCGGTTGGAGTTCTTTATCAATATATTATCCACACATTTTCAAAAGCAATTGAGGATGGAAAAGTACTCGAGACAGAAACGAACGCCATTATGAATACTGGATTGTTCACCGAAAACGGAGAGCAAATCTTTATGCTTTTCTGCAAAAACGCAAACCCCGAGTCTCAAAAACCATGGTATTTATTGTCGTTCTTTCCTGAGTCTTCTCACGATATTCCTGAAGATATGAGGGCTAATCTTCCTGGGTATGTTGATTATTTTGAGTCCTGTCCGGAAGACCTATATTTTAATACAGAGTGGAAGATTGATCTCAATACCACTCACGTCATTGAAGATGGATTTGATCGACTACCAAAAACAATGCAGTCACTTCCAAAAACTGTCTTGGTTAGCGTAATTGAGGCCCTTTTACAAACAATGATTAAAAAAGTAAAAAGGAATCAAAGGCTTGTAATTCCCGAATATGTTTATGGAAAAATCATGTATTTAGCACCGTTACATTATGGGGACGAAATTATACCAGTCGGAATTGAAAAGCACGAGAACACATATAGGGTCAATACTGTCTTGACTATAGGCATGGCATATTGTAATGCTCGATTATTGATGAAACCGGAAAGTAACTGGCTTGTTAATCCCAAGTAAAACAAGGAATCAAATGGAGACTCTCATTTTTGGGGGTCGCTTTTTTTATTAAGTGGGTCTATTGATAGACTTTGATGGAATCGATTTGAAGATGGAAAGGAAGGTCCTCAGGAGCAATATCCCCACCATACCATCCGCCCACAGCGAGATTGAGAATCATGTAGTAGGGTTTGTCAAAAGGCCATTCTCTTTCCGTAAATCCCTCTTCCTTGTCAAAGCGAAGGATTTCGGTTTCATCGACGATGAATCGAAGCGTTTGTTCTGTCCACTCCAAAATGTAATCGTGAAAGGCATCGCTCGCATCATTCAAGAGTAGGCGAGCACCTTTTTGCGTATGAATCTTGTGATTGAACGTCGCCGTATGAATCGCGCAAGTGACTTGTTGAGGACGGTTTCCCGAAAACTCACACAAATCGATTTCGCCACAAAGCGGCCATGGGACATGATTCTTGCGATCGCATCCTAAGAACCAAAGGGCTGGCCATGCTCCTTTTCCTTTGGGCATTTTCGCACGAAGGACGAATCTTCCATATTGAAAATGCTTTTTCCCGTAAGTCGAGAGTCTCGCGGATTGATAGGGTAGACGATCTTGGGGGTCATAGGTCGCTACCAAATTCAAGCAAGAATCTTTGACAAAACTATGGTTGCGGTCATCGACATAAGCTTGGCTTTCATTGTTAAACCATTTTTCGCCAACCTCATGCGTCCAGACGCTGTCATCAATGACATTCGAATCGAAGTTTTCTTCATAAATCAAGGTCTCAAAAGGCATCGTATCACGCTCCATGAACATTATACATGAAAAACAAAAATGCGGGTATTCAATTGTTCAAAATGCAATGGCGCGGTCCCTAAGGTCCCGCGCCATTGGCGATATCTTGAATTATGATCCGATGGTGATCCTTTTCACTTCGACGCCGGGGACTTCACCCAACCCCTTTTCTAAAGCTTCAATGTCGGACTGGGCACCATCCAGTTGAAGAATGAGCAATCCGTCGTCTGCACAGACGTTCGTGGTTTCATGCAACCCGAGCCTCATTTTAATATTGCATCCGTACTTCGTGAGTAGATGCTGGACTTGAGTCGCTTCGGACTTCCGATGATTGATCAGCACCGTCATGATATCGTATTTACTCACATGACCACCTCCTTATAACTTCATTGTATCACTTTCAAATGGAATGAAACATGATTTTACAGAAATTGACGAAAAAATACAAATGTGTACGAAGAAGCTTTCTTGTCCCTGATGGTTTGAATGTGATACAATGGATTTGGGAAAAGGAGATGATTTCCATGATTGAAATCAAAGCCTACGCGAAAGTCAATCTATTCATCACAAACGCACGGGCTGTTGTCCCTTTGCCCACGCCCATAAATCCGATTAAAATAATATTTTTTCTCACTATTCATTCCCTTCTTCCTGAGAATAAGCA
>JAQVKB010000026.1 GCA_028694875.1 Candidatus Izemoplasmatales bacterium | reverse complement strand
CGATATTACTTATGTTTGGGGACAACTTGAAGTCACGGTTCGTCCCATCACGATTGAAACTGGAAGCGCTTCGAAAGTATATGATGGCACAGCTCTGAGTGATACTTCCTACACCATCACCGATGGAAGTCTCGCGACGAACCAAACTATCGAGATTATAGAGCATTCTTCGATTACGAATGTCGGTTCCACCGATAATCTCTTTGTCATAGAAATATGGGATCACGCCAGTCAAGATGTCTCGAGCAACTATGACATTACTTTTGTCCATGGTACATTATCGATTTCGCCAAGACCTGTGACCATCACTTCCGCGACCGACACCAAAGTTTACGATGGTGTGGTATTTTCGAACGATGAAGTGTTGGTGACAGAAGGAACCATCGCCAATGAGCAAACGATTGTTGTTTTAAGCTCGGCGACCATCCTCAATGTCGGAACTCGAAGCAATACGTTTACCATGGAAATCCATGATGCCTTGGATCAAGATGTCACGGCCAATTATGACATCACCTTTGTCTATGGCGTATTGGAAATCACGCCAAGAGTGATCACCATCCAAACGAACTCGAATTCGAAAGTCTACGATGGCACACCGCTTTCTGACAGTGGATTCTCCATCACAGATGGCTCGCTCGCTGAAGAGCAATCCTTCGTCTTCGTGGATGGTGTCTCAATCACCAATGTGGGTGTCATTGACAATGTATTATCCATTGAAATTCATAATGTCTTCAACGAAAATGTGATCAGCAATTATGACATCACTTATGTTTATGGGACCTTGGAGGTCACACCTCGACCGATTACGATTGAAAGTGCCACCGATCAAAAGATTTATGATGTCACACCACTGTCCAATTCGAATGTGACCATCATTTCAGGAAGTTTGGTCGAAGGTCACATTCTCACCGTGACCGATTCGAACGCGATTACCAATGTGGGTTACGATGGCAATCCTTTCCACATCACGATTACGGATGACCAACTTGTGGATATGATCGGTAATTACACCGTCTCGTATCATTTGGGGTCACTCACCGTACTTCCACGTCCGATCACCATCGAAACCAGTAGTAATGAGAAATTTTATGATGGGACACCGCTCTCGGATTCGACGTATGAACTGGTCACTGGAACTTTGGCCGAAGGACAATCGATTCAAGTGATTGATTCCTCGACGATCACGGAAGTGGGCATCATCGACAATGAATTCTTCCTCAAGATCTTTGATTCAGAGAACGAAGATGTCACCAGTAATTATGAGCTCACATGGACCTTAGGCACATTAGAAATCCTGAAGCGAGAAGTATGGCTCACATCCGATAGTGCCGAAAAAACATATGATGGCACACCGCTCAGTCAACCAACCGTATCGATCCTCGATGGACAACTTGTGCCAGGACATACGATTGGAACCTATAATTTTACGAGTTATGTTGGACCAGGAAATACCACGAATATTTTATCCGTAGATATCTTTGACACCGAAGGAAGAAACGTGACGAGTTCTTATGAGATTCATCTCGAATACGGGGTCCTTGTGGTCCAATTGATTGAAATCGTCGTGACCACACCAGATGACACGAAAATTTATGATGGGACGCCCCTGACCAATTCCAATTGGGAACTCACCTCCGGTGCACTGCTTCAAGGACATGACCTTTATGTGAGTGTCACTGGGACCATCACGGACATCGGTCAAACATTCAATCGATTTACATATTACATTTTGGATGAAAATTCGGTGGATGTCACCCAGTATTATCAAGTGTCCGAAAACATTGGAATCCTCGAAGTGATTTCAGGGAAAGAGGATCTCATCCTCAAATCGGGTACCGATTCGAAGGATTATGATGGAACGCCTCTCACCAAGGATAGTTGGGAATTCATCGAATGTGAACTCCTCCCTGGTCATACGATTACTGTGACCGTCACCGGAACAATCACCGAAGTCGGTGAAACCGACAATGTCTTCACATTCCAAATTTGGGACGAGGCCAATCAAGATGTGACCGACACGATGTATAACGTGACACCAGTGTATGGGAATTTGACCATCTTTGATGGCGATGGAAATGGTTCCAATCAAGATTCTTCGATAGAGATCACACCCGAAGGATGGTTTGAGGGGGCAAGCAATTCTGATGGGACCCTGTTCAAAATCAATTCCGAAGTTTCAGGTTTGATTTATCTGCGTCAAAGATCCTTTGGCGATTACAACAAAACCGGATGGGATGCGCCAATTGTCTATGAATCACCTTATGGCATCAGCCCATTCTTATTCCCGTATCTTGCAAGTCAAGGCGAGGTCTCTTCTTATTTGATTCAACTGCGCGCGTATGTAAGAGGACTTTCCTATTATCTTCCGTATTTCGCCACGGACGGGATTTATGACAATATCAATGATGTCTATGCTTCTCATAGCTATGGGATTGGTTATGACATCAACTATATTCCTCAAGGCGAACTGGATTATACGGCCTATTCACTAGAAGGTACAGATTATGAAGCCTATGAACTCGAGTATCGCGATTTTGTGTATCAACATTATTTACAACTGCCAGCGGATACGGAGTATGAACTCTTGAAGATTGCGTCTCAAAATGGATTGGACGCGTCTTCCGCAACCATCATTGAAGATGTCCAAAACTTTGTGCTGAATGCAGCGGTTTATAACCTGCAATACAAACCGTTCCCGGAAAATTCCGATTATGTCATCTATTTCCTCGAACAAGCCCATGAAGGCATTTGTCAACACTTCGCCATGGCCGCGACGCTCATGTATCGCGCGATGGGAATTCCCGCACGATATGTGGTCGGATATGTCACTGCGGCAGGAGCCAACGAGTGGGTGGATGTGTCTACCAAGCAAGCTCATGCCTGGACAGAAATCTATATCGATGGATTTGGATGGGTTCAAATTGAAACGACACCATCCGCCGCGGGAACGACAGGCGGAATGGCGTTTGATATGAAAATGACATCCTTTGATTCCAAAAAAGAAACCCTGGTCATCACGTCTGCCGATGCCTCCAAGACGTATGATGGTTTCCCCTTGACCAATGAATTATACCGTTTCGAAGGAACGCTCCAAAGCGGCCACACCCTCGTTGTGGATGGGTTTGCCTCGATCACGAAGGTTGGCGAGATCGACAATGAATTCTCGGTACACGTCGAAGATGCCCAGGGCAATGATGTCAGCAACCTCTACGATCTCGTCAGCGTCTATGGCAAACTCTACGTGATGCCAGACAATGGCTTTGAGATCATTGAAATCAAACTCTACGACAATACCGTGACCTATGACGGAACGCTTCACACGGCCACGACCGCGTATTATATTCCTTCTCGCAATTTACCAGCGGGATACACGGTCAGTTTTGAAGTGTATGGACAAATCCAAAATGTCGGGGTTGTTCAAACCGCGATCAATCGACCGACGCTCCGAATTTTCAATGAGCTCGGTGCGGATGTGACCAATCAATACAATATCGCGTTCTATGACGGATCCATCAAGGTGGCACCACGGAGCATCACAGTCGCCTTGATTCCCGTGCAACAATACTACGATGGCACCGAACTGACTTCCGATTTGTTCTATATCGCGAAAGGTTCGTTGGTTTCCGGAGACACGATTTCGATCACGGTCTCGGGAAGCATTATTGAAGTTGGCATCGAAGACAATCGGATTACCGACGTCACCATCCTCAACGGGGAGGGTGTCGACGTGACCAACAATTACAAAGTGACCACCAAAGATTCTACACTGACGGTATTACCGGACTAAAAATAGCGCATCCACCAAGGAGGACATGTTTATGATTTACAAAGCATCAGCCTATTCAGATTTGAGTCGAAAGCGTATCAAAAACTACTTTGGCAAAGGACTGAAGTCGTATTTCAAGTTTCTCATCCTTCATTTCGGTACGTTGTTCGGGAAATTGTTCTTTTTCAGTTTTCCGTTCTTTAGCCAAAGCGAATACAAGATGGTGAAATCCATCCAAGATACGGGGGAACTCGGCTTCGTTCATGCCTTTGAAGACGAAACAGACACCCCTCGAAGCAAAGCCATGAGTCAGTTTGCACTTTACAATGTGGCACTGACGTTGGTCATGGTTCTAATCTTAGGTGCCATTTCCTTCGGTCTCATTCAGTTTGGGATGGCGGCGGACGTTCGGTATCGATTCCCATTTTATTACTTGACGGCAGTTTTTGATGTGTTATGTGGCGCGATGTTTCTCGTGTTTTTCCTTTGGCGTCATTTGTTTATCGCACCGGCGATCTATTTGCTCAATAGCGAACCGGAAATGACGCTCAACCAAGTCTTTCAAAAGACCTCGAAGTTTATCTCATCGGGAGGAAGACAACCACTCCTTCATCTCTTGACGAGATATTTTGGTTTCACCCTCCCTTTCGGGGTGGTGGGAGCAGGAATTATCTACTGGTCATATTTCATGGAGTTTTGGCCACATTGGATCATTCTCGATACGTTTGCGATTGTCTTTTTCTTCCTTCTGATTTACGCACGCAATGTGCTGGCGTACAAAGTCGCGACGAATTTGTTGTTTGAAGATTTGAAGAAAGACTACGATTTTTCGTTGGAGTTGGAAGCGCAAGCAGCCGACCCCGAAGTGAAAATGTCGACAGCGGCAGAAATGCTTCTCGATTTCTTCAATGTGGTTCCAAAAAGCGATGTGGCGGAAGTCGTCGAACTGGAGACTTCGGAAGAGGCTTTATCCACGGAAGAAGCAATTCCACCGATGGAAGAAACCATCCAACCCGTAGAAGAGATCTTCAAACCGGTCGAAGTGAATTTTGTGCCGGAACCGGTGGTGGAAGATCCATTCGTACAGGAAGAGATTATTTTAGAAGAGGAGAAGTAAGATGGATTATATCTTTTATCTTCTGATCATTGTCGCCCCGATTGTCTTGATCATGGGAATCAAACGCATTCGAAGGATGCTTGCGACGCTGGAAAAAGGGCTAGAAGAGCCGACGTTTGTGCGCAATCCTTTGTTGGAAGAAAAACAAATCAAGGGCTATTGGTGCAAGCTCTTTGCGAATCGAAATGAGCGTTCCAGTTCCATCATCGATCGGTATATGATGCTCACAAAAAAGAAGCGGCCATCCTTGCTTTGTCATTTCGTGGGAACACCGAGTCCCGAAGACGTGGTGGAAATTCGAAGCTACAATCCCGATGGGAAATTACTCAATGTGATTTCTTTGGAGAATTCCTCCTTGTTCAAACCAACAGAGACCATTGATTTACCCATGCATACACGTTATGTGAATGTGGACATCGTGAATCTTCAAGCCCGAGAAGAACGTCAAAGCGCCTATCTCGAGAAACGTTTGGACGTCTATAGCAAAGTGAGCAAACGAATTTCCTTTTGGCTTTTTCTGCTCATCTACCCGATTACTTATTTCATCATGTCTTTGTTTGGCAATGCCTCGTCCCGTTATTTTTATATTGTCGAATTCCTTGCGGCCATCGTCTTGATGTTTCTCCTTAGTTTCGCCCATCACCATTTGATTCGCTTGTGGGCCAAGTCACTCAACCGAACGGAGGAAACCGTGTATGAACAAATATCTTCTGAAATATAATCATCCTTTGGAATGTTCGGGCGATTTCTCGGAGATCCGTGTCGAAGCCATGATTTATCACGATCAAGAAAATGGTGAAGACTTTGCCATACTGAAACTCGAAAATCCAACGAATGACGAGATTCGAAATGTCGAAATCCTCCTTCAAGAACGAAATGTGGCGTTTGAAGTGATTCGGGAGACGAAATATGCGTTCCAATCCCTTCGCCTTGGGGCGGGTCAATCGATTGTCCCTTTTCAAAAGTTCCGTCTTCTTCCCGATACCGTGACCATGCAATATCTTGTTCTTTCGGTAAAGCGGAATCAGGAAGTCCAAGAATTGGACACCATCGAAAAAGAAATGAGTAATCCAGAAGAAGCCGTTTCTACAGGGCAAAAAGCGCGCATTGTGGCGTCCAAACGCACACAATCTTCCTTTCCGTTTTTGATTTCGCTCGCGTTTCTTTTGATCTTTGTTTTGACGGTCTATATGGTCTTTTAATGGAAAGGAGAACTCCTCATGGAATTCTATGGATGTAAAGTTTGCAACCAAGTGGTGCTGAAGTTGATTGAGACGGAAAGCAAGATGACTTGTTGCGAAGAAGAGATGTCAAAACTGACATGTCAAGTAGCGCCTGAAGAAGATGAACATCGACCGATCATTCGCAAAATCGGGAATTTCGTGACGATTACGGTGAATCATCCGATGCTCGAAGTGCATCGGATTCTATCGCTTTTTTTGGAAACCAATCGTGGGTTCTCGATAGTGAACCTTGAAGATCAAGTGGAAGCCATCGGTCACTTTATCCTTGCCAAGGATGAAGAAATCAAGAATGCGTATGTCTACTGTAATGTCCATGAATTGTGGAGCACATTTTAATTCGAACAATTCAGTATTTATATGATTTCATTGAAACCTTAAGTCGTTGTTGCGAACTTCGCCAAGACTCGAGGTTTTTTTGTTTTTTATACTTCGAATGAAAATTCAATTATCAATATATTTCGGTAGATGCGAAATACTCGTATCATCTTTATAGTTCGATTTCAAGATGATATAGATTATCACAGATAATCTTGACATTTGTATCCAAATTGAAATAATAATATTAGGAAGTACTGCTATATTTAGTAAAGGCTCATTGAAACAGCAACATGTTATGATAAAATTTATGAATCAATTAGGGGGGAAGATTTGGTGGTTCGAAAAAGTATGTTATTGTTGATGGCGGTATTCATGGTTTTTCTTTGGGGATGTACGACGAGAACGACAACGACAGCGCGAGTTACTTGTAATCCTATTACATTATCAGGAGATGGCACACCAGTTGCTCCATATCTTATTTCAAAATCCTCGGACTTTCTAGCCCTCGAGGCATGTCCAACGGCGAATTATCAATTGACTGATGACATAGATTTCTCTACAGACGCGATTCGATATGAAAATGGATTATATACTTTTGGAATTGAACCGGTGACTATTTTTGCAGGGACACTAGATGGAAATGGACACCTTTTGACTTATTCGGGAGACGATGGTGATCCACTGTTTTTGTCACTAGAAGGTGCTGTCATTAAAAATCTTCGATTAAATTGGAATGTGGATACCACTTTGGCCGTGGAGTATCATTGGCAGTTAGATGGGTTTCACGGCGATTTTGGTATCCTAGCAAAGGTAAGTAGGGACTCTGTTATTCAAAACATCGTCCTTGAAGGTCAGACTAATTATGACATATCTTCTCATAAAAACATTCCAGTATATGCTTTAGGAGCGTTGGTGGGTATCAACGAAAGTTTGATTTCAAATGTGTATGTGAACATGGATTTAAGCTACAAATCCCTGTCGCAATATTCACACTATATCTATCATGTCGGTGGCATTGTTGGGGAAAACAAGGGACTGATTCAAGATGTTCGATATGAAGGGGTAATTGATGTAAATGCGGATTCCTCGGAAAATTATGCTTATGTTGGTGGGGTCGTAGGAGTGAACAAGGAAGTAGTATCAAAAGCTTCCACAAGCGTAGAAATTGACTCGTATTCTGCGAAAAATACAAGTGGGTATGATGGCATCGCAGTCTCAGGAGGAGTTGTCGGATGGAACACTCAAACTGGAGTCGTTTCTGATGTGATATCAGTGGAAAGCAAGGTTCATGCATTTGGGTGTTGGCTCACAGCATCAGGAGGAGTTATTGGCTATAACAATGGTGCTTTGACGCATGCGATTTCCTCTGGGAATATTTCATTGACTCGAACGCTGTTCACCTTCGAACAACTTTATGGATTTGGGGGAATCATTGGTCAAGGGCAATCTTCGAGGGTTCATGATTCTGTCTATTTCAAAGACCTTGGCGAGGAAACGGCTATTTTTGGGGATGTTTCTTTCGTTGGCCGCAATCTCAAAATTCCTCAATCACTTGCATTTCGTTCCATGTTTGAAAATGAATTCGGCTTTTCAGAAGAACTATGGCTGATGATTGATGGAGAATATCCTCAGTTGATTTTGAACCAAGAATACTGGGTTTGCGATGATGTATGCACGCTCCGATTGGCGGTTGTAGAAAATGAATAAAGCATGGCGGATCTTTTTCTTGATTTTGTTTCTTTCGATATTTTCAGTTTCTTGTTCATTGATTCCTGATAAGGATTTTTCGGAAGGCAGGGGTACCGAAGAATCTCCATATATCATTTCCAATTGGGAGGAGTTTCAAAAAGTCACAAATTCCACTCCAAAATATTATAAACTCGCACAGGATATCGAATTCGTTGGAGAACCATTGAGCGCTCCTCTAGGCATATTCTATGGACATCTCGATGGAAATGGTAAATCCATAACGAATCTCAAAATCATTATCGATGAATGGACATCGGCCGCAGGAGAAAAAGTTGGAAATATGGGTCTCTTTTCTGAAATGGCAAAAGGCAGTTCCATTGATGATATTCGAATTGAGGATGCAGAGCTACTCGTTTCCTATGCAGGTGAAGCAACTGTAGGTATGTTGGTTGGAGAGAAGGATCCCAACTCAATCCTTACCAACGTTTTTGTTTCAGGCTTCATTTCCGTGATTGCACGAGATGGACGAGTTGGAGGAATCGTTGGAAAAGGAACGAATTTCACCAATTTGACTTCTGATATTTTTCTCGATGTCATATCTTCGGATTACGATGTGAATGCAGGCGGAATTGCGGGTTCGATCGTCGGTGGAGAAGTAGATCGACTGCGCTCATCGGGCGAAATTCATATTGGTGGTGGAGATACCTTACTTCATGATAAATACGCCCATGCAGTAGGTGGCATTGTAGGATACCTTACTGGATCGATGACTCACGCGTTGAGCGATGTTGATCTCTATTGCAATGTCGAACAATACGATAATAATATAGGATTTTATGCAGGAGGACTCGTCGGTTCACTTGCAGACGAGTCGATTTCGCAAAGTCTGTCGATGGGTACAATAGTATCCGACTTGTCTAATATCACCTATTTGGGTGGTGCTGTGGGCTATGTATCTTCAGGTTATGTCTTGAATGTGCTCGCGGTCTCACCAATCATTACCTATGGAACAGAGGAATTGGATGACGTCATCGGTGGTGTTTTAGGGAAGGCAAATTCAGATTCCGATGCACGCAACGTTTACTACGTAAATGATTTGGGATTTGAATCTGCAGTTGCAAAGTTCGAAGATAACCCTCTGTATCATAACTCGGTAACAACCTTTGAACTTAGGACATTGACTAGTATTCCTAACTTTGATGACACATGGGATTTTTCTGGTGTGTCCTATCCGACCCTAAACATTGGCAATCTTCCGATCAAAGGAAATATCG
>JAQVKB010000025.1 GCA_028694875.1 Candidatus Izemoplasmatales bacterium | reverse complement strand
AACATATTTGACGCCTTCGCCGCTCCAACCATAGGAGCCGAAAACACCAGCGGGTTTTCCGCCATCAATTTGAGGATTCAAACTCGTCAACAAATCCCAAACTGGTTTGACAGCATCGCCCAAAATCGTGGTCGATCCAATGAGAAATCCATCGCTTTGACGAATCGCTTGAATGACGTCTTCACGGGTGGTTTCCACGAGATCGTAGACTTCGACTTGGACTTTCCCTTCAAACGCTTCCTGAACGCCTTTGACAACGTATGGAAGCATTTGCCTTGTGTATCCATAGACACTCGTATAAGGAATCGCAATCATCGGAATTTCGTTCCTCGCAGGAATCTCCGCCCAGGCGCGATAAAGCGCCTTGGCTTGATCGAGAAAACGATCATCAATCACCGCGCCATGACTCGTACCAACAAAACTGACTTCCTTGGATTCAATCCAATCAAGAGCACGATGAACGTCCTTTTTGAAAGGCGTCATCAAGCATTCGAAATAGTATTTCATCGCACCAATATATTCATCGGCGTTCTTCATCACACTCGATACCACGCCTTCATAGGCATAATGAGCGCCAAAGAAATCGCAAGTAAAGAGAGCATGAGTTTCAGGAATGTACGTGAACATCGTATCGGGCCAATGCAAATTCGGTTGGAGAGAGAAAGTCAAGGTCTTGTCGCCAAGAGAGATTTCAAGGTCTTCTTTGGCGCGTATCGAATGGAAAGGAAGATTGACGATTTCTTTCAAATTCGACAATCCTGGCGCCGAAGAAATGACGGTCAAATGGGGATTCTTTTCCAATAGCGTTTGAACACTTCCAGAGTGGTCAGGCTCAGTATGGTTAAGCACCAAATAGTCGATTTTCGATAATGGAATGATAGATTCGATTTTGGCAAGGAAGTCTTCCGAGAAATTGACTTTCGCCGTATCAATGATCGCAGACTTTTCACTGCCTACGACCAAATAAGCGTTGTATGTAGACCCAAACTCGGTAAACTCGGTGATGTCAAATACACCTAGGGTTTGATCAATCACGCCCACCCAGTAGATGTCTTTTTGTAATGGATAGATGTCTTTTTGCATGGTGGTCACCTCGACTGTTATTATACTATGGAACCGCTAGAATCTCAAAAGATATGATAAGTTTTTCCTTCGAAAACGCATACACTTTGAAAGTGATACATTGTGTTGTTGGAAGAAAAACAGGAAATTTTGTGAGAAGTTGATTTTCAAAGGTCTATCCTCTTGATAATTTGATATAATGGGTTTATTGAACGAAAGGAGTCTATCCATGAGAGACTTTGTGATTGTTACTGATTCCTGTATTGATCTTCCTGCTAGTTTGGTCGCCGAACTAGGATTAGTCGTCCTACCATTGAAGGTCACGGTCGAAGGAAAAGAATATCAAAACTTCCCTGATGAACGCGAAATCAAAACGAAAGCGTTCTATGATTTATTGCGCGCACACAAACCAACATCCACCGCACAAGCCACACCACACGATTTTGTCGAGACATGGACTCCCATCCTCCAAGAGGGCAAAGACATCTTGTCGATTTCATTTTCTTCCGCCTTATCAGGCACCTACAACTCTTCGTTGATTGCGGCGAATGAATTGAAAGAACTGTTCCCTGATTCGAGAATCGAATGCGTGGATAGCCTCTGCGCCTCCATGGGATATGGTTTGCTCGCATTCTATGCTGGAAAAATGAAGTTGGAAGAGGCCGAGATGGACGATGTATTGGACTTCGTTGAGGCCATGAAATTACGTGTTTCTCACCTCTTTACCGTGAGCGATCTTGGACATCTTCGCCGCGGAGGACGTTTGTCCGCTGGCAAAGAATTGATTGGAACCATCCTCAATGTGAAACCTCTTCTTCATGTCTCCGAAGCAGGAAAACTAGTCGTTTATGACAAAGCTCGTGGAAGAATCAAAAGTCTTCACTCGATCGTCAATCGTATGGTGGAGACCTATGACAAAAACTACGATCAATGGGTTTTCATCTCCCACGGTGATAACGAAGAGGACGCTCAGTTTGTGAAGTCATTGATTCTTGAAAAACTACCTGTCAAAGAAAATCAAATTATCATCAATCCGATTGGGCCAGTCATTGGAAGCCACTCGGGTGTGGATACGATGGCATTATTCTATCTAGGATACGACCGCGTTCCAGAAGAAACTGAATAAAACAAAAAAAGCTTTCATCGTGATGATGAAGGCTTTTCTTTTCGAAGATTCATATAAATTGATTCTTAGTTGCTTGAAGAAGCCGCGGCAGCTGAACTCGCCTGTGCTTCATAGATTTGATCGATGACGATGACAAGAAACAACCACAGAGGAGCTTCGTTCTCATTGACAATGTCAATTTCATAGGTATCTCCCCAGGTGAACCATTTCTTAGAAATGGACACGATTTGTCTTCCTTGGTCAAGGATCTGAAATTGATGCGCGGTGAAATTCCCTTCGACCTCACAAACTCGTCCTTGAACTTCGACGGTAAATCGTTGAAAGAGTGAAAAACGCTTTTTGATCAATGCTCGTGGCTGATCATTCATATCAAAGATCGTATATTGCGGTCGAAACGAAAAAATGGGACGTTCTGCACGCAATAGGGTTTTTTCATGAGAATCGCGAAGTTCGAGTTTGTTATGTAAACTCATGAACTTTCCGGATACTTGATATTGGATGGCTTCTTTTTCGTCATAGATGCTGAACTCTTTTGTCAAAGAAAATACCTTTTGTTTGATGTAAAATTTCATGGATGCACCCCTTTGTGTTTTGAAGATTGAAAAAAAATGAAGACAAATCCAATGAAGAAACGTGATCAGATCCAAATCAAGCATAACATTTCTCGCATGTGCATGCAAGAAAAATAAAAAAAGACTCCAAGTAAATATTGGAATCAATTCGTCTATTGGAGGACCCAGTCGGATTTGAACCGGCGGTGAGGGAGTTGCAGTCCCGTGCCTTACCACTTGGCTATGGGTCCAAGGATGGGGTGGAATTCCGACCTAAAAGGAAAGATGGTCGGGAAGACAGGATTTGAACCTGCGACCTCCTGGTCCCAAACCAGGCGCTCTACCAAGCTAAGCTACTTCCCGAGAAAAATGGCGCGCTCATCAGGAGTCGAACCCGAAACCTTTTGATCCGTAGTCAAACGCTCTATCCAATTGAGCTATGAGCGCGCATGAAGGGCTTCTCGAGTGTCCACAGCCGCGAACGGCTCCCTTTTTGAAGACCGATATATATATTAACAAAACTTGGCACAAAAAGCAACTGCTTTTTACCACATCTTTCATTTTCCAAGCACGATGCGTCATCAAGCATTTCACGCGCGATTTCGCGTAGAATGCGGTATAATGCATAGTGCAAGGGGGTGACATATTTGGAAAACCCGTATTTTACGAACACAATCCATGTCAAGAAAATTGAACTCAATGTTTCCAATTTGGAAGATAGTGTAGTTTTCTACCAAGACCTCCTCGGTTTTCGCGTGATATCACAAGATTCCACGTTCGTCAGTTTGTCAGCGGATGGACAAAACGAACTGATTCGTTTGGTCTCTCTTTCCAACCCGATTCCTTTGGACGAAAAGTTGGGGGTCTACCATTTTGCGATTCATTTGCCATCTCGAAAGCATCTCTCGATGTTTCTCAAACATCTTATTGAGCAACAGATCCCCATTTTGGGTGCCAGAGATCATGTCGTGACCGAAGCGATTTATCTTCAAGACCCCGATGGGATTGGCATCGAAATCTTCGCGGACAAAGATGGAGAAGGATGGAATTTGGATTTGCGATCGATTCCGATGACGAATCAACCGTTTGATTATAGTGGTGTATATTATGAAACAACCGAACGTGAGACCTATCAAAGAATGCCTTCGGAAACCACGATAGGGCATTTGCATTTGATGGTACCGAAACTCGAAGAGGCGATTGCCTTTTATACGGACATTCTCGGTTTTCAATTGACATCGAAGGACTTCAAGGAAGCCGCTTTCGTTTCGGACGGAAACTATCATCACCATTTGGCGTTGTTCACCTGTGATGATCAAAATCATACGTATGAAAACGAAATTGGACTACGGGCCTTTACGCTCGAATATCCAACTTGTGAGAAGTTGATTCACGCGCTAGAAACGCTGAAATCTCATGATATCCCCATCAAAGAGACCTTACAAGGATATCGGGTTTGTACCCTTGAACATCGGCCTGTCTATTTAGAAATTAAACATTAAACTCTAAACGCTGAGAAAGTGGCGAACGCCCTTTGTCAGCGTTTTTGCTTCTTGAAGAACGATTTCAGGAACAACCGGTATAGAAGGGTGTTCTATATCCAACCAAACAATCGATTCATGGATGCCATCGTTGGTGAGACCCAACGCTTTTGCTTTGGAGGGATCTTCCAAAACTTGAATCTCAAAAAATAAGCCAATTTCATGAATCGGGCCGAGACGACCCTCAAAAAAATTCTCGTGGACAAACAGAAGTCGTGAAGACGATAAAGTCATTCCAATCTCTTCCCATATCTCTCGTTTCAAGGCCTCTTCGGCGGTTTCACCGATTTGAACTGCTCCGCCTAACGTGTAGGCGACTTTTTCTTCAGGATTGGTAATGGCAAGAAGTTTTCCTTCATGGATGAGAAGACCACCAACACGGTATCGAAACCGCGTTTGGTCGATGGTAAATTGAATGTCACTCATAGAACATCCTCGATGACACGATCGAGACTATCCGTGACAATTTCAAATCCTAACGCCAAATACAAGTGATTGGATACGGGATTGGTTTTGTCCACAAATAAGGAGACAAACTCATTCTTTTCTTCAAAGAGTCTCGTACACAAAGCGTGGACACAATGCCGTGAGAAACCTCGATTTCGGAATTGGGGCGGGGTATAGACAAGAGAAATCGCTCTTCCTTTGGGCATTTTTCGAGAGGCCATCGCCATCGAAACCAACTGATGACGATCATCTTCTACGACCATCACGAGATTCTTTTCAAGATGCGCTAGGACTTTTTCACGCATCGCCGAAGCGTCGGTATCTTCATGAAGCGCTTCTCTGAGAAAAGCCGCCTCCCATTCACAAAGGGCATCGATGTCTTTCATCGTGGCTTCTCGAGGAGTCCCTTTGGGGATGACATCGATCAATTTCCTCAAAACCATGATATCCATGGCAAGTCGCGTTCGAAAAGAGAGATTTGTCCATCGTCCATACTGGAGGACAAATCGATCCGTGAGGAGTTGATTTCCTTGAACGCCCTTGATGTCTATACTTTCAGAAATCAAATAATTGACGAGCAAATCAATGGCAGCTTCGGGATAATCATCGGCCCATATTTGTAAGTTCCATGGGATTGGATTGAGAAACAAGAGCAACAGACAATCACCTTCGTATATCCCTCCTCTTGCTTGATGACGCTCTAAAGGTAAATCCAAATCTCCTTGTAGATTCGTCGAAAAGAGCTGCGTCACCGCAGCATGCTGTTCCAGAATCTCTGCGTATTGAGATAAAAAATCACGATTGGTTTTCGCCAGACGAATCTCCATAGATACCTCCTAAATGAGTGATAAACTTCGGAAGACAAACACCGTGAAAAAGATCGTAACCACGGATAAGGTCGTGGTCCAAACCACGAGTTGGACGGCCAAGCGTTTGTCATTGTCCATCTCTGCAGCCATAATGGCACTAGCAACTGCCGTTGGGGATGCAAAAAGGGCAATCAAAGCAGGGTATTGATCCGGACCCAACGTCACAGATTCAATCCATTTTGTCATTAGTACCGCGAGTGTCAATGTCAATGCGGGAGCCATCAAGTTTCGGGCAAGAACACCTAATATGATCTGCCTTTTCAAATCTTTGATGACAAAGAACTCAAACGTTCCACCTAAGACAATCAAAGCAAGTGGCGAAGCAATTTGCCCGACCCACGTGATGGCCAGATAAAGAAAAGGGATTTGATGTTCGATCGTAAACACTGGCAATCCAGTGGTGGAATCGATTGGAATCCAAGAACGAATCCACAAGGCCGCAAGACCGAGAAAAACTGCGATAATAAGGGGATTTGTAATCACTTTGACTAACGTTTTTCGAAAGGTGCCTGGTGTTTGATGATCTTCCACAAACATCGTCAGGGAAACCACGGAAAGGATATTCATCAAGGGAACTGCAATGGCAGAGACTAAGGCAACATTGGCGACTGCTTCGAATCCACCGATGGCTTGTGCCAAAGGAATGCCAATGATGGCGTAATTCGATCGAAAAACCCCTTGAACGAGGACTCCCTTTTGTTTGGGATCTTTGATGAATACAAATGCAAAAAGTAGTCCCAAGACAAACAAAAACAGAATTCCTCCGACCGCGAATAAAACCATCGGCCAGTTGATATCATTCAATTGATCAATTTGATAAATGGTCACAAACAATAGTGTCGGTAATGCGATTCGGAAGACAAAACGATTGGCATGAGTCAAAAAGTCCGCGTCCAGGAAATGAACACGTTTCAAAAAATATCCAAGTCCGACCAGCAACAAAATCGGCAAGACTGCATTCAGCGAATAAAGAATCGTATCCATTATGTACCTCGCTTGAAATTGATATGTTCAATAGGAAGATTCAACCACAAAAAGGAAACCGCCAGTGAGAACCATGTCGCCACATGGCGATGTTGGTCACGATATTGTTGAGGATCACATCCCTCAAACGGTGTCGTTTCGTCCGCCAAGGCGAGTCCATGGCTCCCTTTGGGATAGAGATGCAGTTCACATACTGCGCCTTGTTTTTGAATGGATTGTGCAAGCATGACACTATTTTCATAAGGAACGGTACTGTCTTCCATCGTATGCCAAACAAAAAGTGGTGGAAGTAACGTGGAAACATGTTCTTCCAATGAGAGACGTTTTCGTTCCGCAGGATTCGGAAGATGCCCAAGTAACGTTTCGATGGATCGTTCATGGGCATAGGGCTTTCTCGCAGAAACAACGGGGTAGGCAAGAATTCCTGCGAGAAACTTGGTTGGTTTGGCTTCCATCATCGAAAGGGCAAAATGCCCTCCTGCACTAAATCCCATCACAATGATTCCTGAAATCCTAGGATCCTTTTCTAGCCATCCTAAATCTCGAAACGCTTCTTCCAGCAAATAGGGTTCTAAGACAATCTTTTCTCGATACCAATAAACCCCCACATGGAATCCTTCCTCGAAAAATCGATTGGCGACAGGCCATCCTTCTCGGCTGGAGGCATAGGCATACCCTCCGCCGGGAATGACAAGCACCATCGGTCGTTTGTTGGTTCCATGAAATCTTGGCTCGATCCAGTTTCCATTCGGCCATGGCGCGTAGGTTTTTTGAATTCGATCACGAATTTGAATGACAAAATCATTGTTTTTCGCCATATCCAAAAGTTCTGTCAATGTGAATTTTGTCATCAGAACTCGAAAGAGACTTCCAAAATATCGATAGAAAAGTCTACCTTCGTGGGTGAGAATGGATTCGATTTGAGAAGGCGTTAACACGTCATCTTGTCCAATCCATTGCGTGGAAGCCGCCACGGCAAAGCCTTCATAAAACCAGATGGGACCCATGTCTTGATCCACATGGTCCACATACTTTTCATGGGCTAGATGAGCAAGTTCATGGGCGACCAATTTCGCGTAAGATTGGCGCTCAATTCCTTCGGGGTATACCTTGGCATAATAGGATGGGTTCATCAGATAAAGATGTTGGTTCGTCGCAACACCTACGAACGTGTCTTCCATACCGGACGAATCGACATCCAAATCTTGGGCAAGCGTATCAAGGAAATCGTTGCGATGTTGAAATACTTCAATGGTCGTCACGAGATTCTCAAGAGGCTCTTCTGGAAGGTGGTTTCCAACCCAAAAATCGTGAAGAATTCGGAAACCTTCCGCAATGGAATCATGGATTTTTGAAGAAGTGATGGGATCAAATTCCCCTTGGAGAAGAACCTTCATTCGCCGACCTCTTGAACCAATTCACGATGTTTCACCGCAGAAAGGGCAATGAGAACTTGTGAAGGGAGATAGAAAAACCAAATCCAATTGAAATGAGTTGCTTGAACCCATTCGTTGATTTCCGCGACGATGCCCATCGCATAAGGAGCACTTTGCGATAATCCGACGAGGGTATCACAGAAAAGATAAAATAAAAAAGCGATCGAAAGGGGGAAATACTGCCGGAGCTTCGTGAGCGAAGTGATCCAGTTCATCCATAAGGTCATATAGTAGATCACGGCGATCACCATCAAAAGGTCGAACGTTTGTGAGAATATCGCGAAGAACACCAAAATCGAAGTCATCGTCAGAAACATCCAAATCAAGACGGCTTGATGTGGGTTCTTCTCTTGGGTCCGAAAATAGATCCAATACGAGATTTGCGCCAAAAAAAACAAGACTGTTCCGAGGATTTGTGCTGTTCCAAGCAACGTTAAGAAAAAATCAGCCGCGATTGTCCATGTGAGTCCGATTCGTAACCAACGCGTTTTGGGATGATGTTTGAAGTGAATCAAGGCAAATGCCCAAGCTACCACGATGGACAGATAATGAAGGACACCGCTTGGTAATCCAAACTGTTGGAAGAGAATGAAGTATAGCAACAAGGTCTCAATCGCCACAAAACCAATGATGAAACCACGATTTGTTTTCAAACCATTCACCTCCATCCCTCTTGTCTTGTTCAATTATACCAAAGAATCATGGATGTGAACACACTTCCCGATAGAAAAACTCGAACGTATTGCATCCAGTTCGAATCAGGAGTACAATGACATTGATGACGTATACGTCATAAGGGGGGATCATTCATGGATCAACGGATTCAAATTGATGCCACGCATCAAGCTTCTTTTGAAGAAGTCTTCCGACTTGGTCGTCAAATCCAAAAGACCTTTGCGGTTACGACTGGATTGATGGGCGCTGGTGCCATCTTCATGATATTGGATGCCATTCTTGTTTGGGATGAATCGAATGTTTCGGAGCGAACCACGATGCTCATCCTTGCTTTTGTGTTCCTTGTGCTTTGCGTTTTGTCTTTGATTGCCGTTCAAAAAAAGAATGCGGTTCGCATCGGTATTACCGTCATGCGTCAACGTATCGCGATGAGTTCACCTGAACCCAACAACGAACAAGAACAGGCTTTCTCGATTGATGGTGGTCATGACTTGATCATTTATGTCGATCGCCAAAAGGGGACCTGGCGATATTTGTTGCATGAAACCATTTCGGATGAATACCTGATTAAGGACATTGAAATTGTCCACGTCACTCAGCATGGACAAGTTTTGTATGATCGCGAAAAGGCCCAGAAACTCCCGAATACATCGGACAGCTTTTATGAGTTGCTGATTCAGATGAAGAGCGGAGAAAAATTCGCCTTCAATGCCACAAATCACGATTCGCTTCAAACGCTTCTCGTATGCCTTGAAAAAAAAGAATCTCAGGATGGATTAAAGTGTACCCCGTGTCAAGGACACAAGAAAAAAG
>JAQVKB010000024.1 GCA_028694875.1 Candidatus Izemoplasmatales bacterium | reverse complement strand
CCGAAGTCGCAAGTTCGACCATATGGCCGTAGTACATGACACCAATCCGATCGCTAAAATACTTCACAACGGAGAGGTCATGCGCGATAAACATAATGGTAAGGTCCATGATGCCTTGCAGTTCTTTGAGTAGATTGATAATCTGTGCACGAATCGAAACATCAAGAGCACTGATGGGTTCATCCGCAATCAACAATTCAGGATTGATGATGAGCGCGCGGGCAATACCGATACGTTGACGTTGTCCACCTGAGAATTCGTGGGGGTAACGATACGCATGTTCTTCGCGAAGTCCGACAACCTTCAAAATTTCATACACTTTTTGGGTGATGACTTCTTGGTCTTTTTCGCCGGAAATGATCAAACCTTCCGCAATAATTTCGCGAACGGTCATCCGAGGATTTAAGGACGAAATCGGATCTTGGAAAATCATTTGGATTTTCTTCATCGTTTCGACGGTTTCTCCGCGGAATGCGTTGTCCATCTTCATTTGATGAAGTTTCTCCTGCATTGCTTTTAGTTCTTCTTGAGCCGCGAGCTGCAGTTGTTCAATCTTCGCGTCATCGACAGGAAACGCTTCAGGATCTCTCTTGTAATTATCAGCCAATTGCGCCAATTTCTCTTTGGCGGCTAATTTTAACGATTGGATTTTCGCTTTGTCTTTCGTCGCTGCAATGTCCGCTTTGAGTTGGTCTTTGATTTGATAAACTTGCGACTTATAAGGATCACAAGCTAAGATTTCTGCAAGCAATTTCTTTTTGCGGTTTTTGATTTCTTCGGTAGCACCTTGGATACCAGCACCAATTCGTTTTCCATTAAAGAAAATTTCGCCATCGGTGATGTCATACAATTTGATGATGGATCGACCAGTTGTGGTTTTCCCACATCCGGATTCGCCAACAAGCCCGAAAACTTCGCCGCGGTAGATATCAAAGGAAACATCATCGACCGCTTTGACCACAAGTTTGTTTCCACCGGCGCCAACCTTAAAATGCTGCTTGAGGTGTTTGACTTCGAGTAATTTTTCCATCTTATTTCTCCCCCTTTGCAGCAACTCTGACCTTATTGCGTTGAATACGCTTTTTCAAGATATCAGGCATTTCGACTTTCGGTGCATTTTCATGGAGCAACCATGTCGCCGCGTAATGCGTGTCTGTTACCTTAAACAACGGGGGTTGTTCTTCAAAATCAATCGCCATCGCATATTTATTTCTTGGCGCGAAGGCATCGCCAGCGGGTGGAAAGTGGAGATCAGGTGGGGTTCCAGGAATCGCGAACAAAGCCTCTTTCGAGTCGAGGTCCGGGATGGCTGATAGAAGGGCCCAAGTATATGGATGACGAGGATCATAGAAGATTTCTTCCGCCTTGCCATATTCCACGATTTTTCCAGCATACATGACCGCGACACGGTCCGCCATATTGGCGACAACGCCCAAGTCATGGGTAATGAAGATAACCGAAAGGTCTTTTTCTTTTTTCTTTTGATTGATCAAATCCAAGATTTGCGCTTGAATGGTCACATCGAGCGCCGTGGTCGGTTCATCACAAATCAAGATTTCCGCATTATTGGCGAGCGCAATGGCAATCACCATACGCTGAATCATACCGCCTGAAAATTGGAAAGGATACTGATAAAAACGTTTCTCAGGTTCAGAAATTCCGACGTCTTTCATCAATTCCAAAGCACGAGCATTGGCTTCTTTTTTGGTAAGCCCAAGTTTCAAGTACAAAGCTTCGGAAACTTGTTTGCCAATACGCATGATTGGATTCAAACTCGACATCGGATCTTGGAAAATCATCGCAAGTTTTGTGCCTCTGAGTTTGTGAAAATCTTCTTCTTCAATTTGCATCAAGTCGACAATATCTTCGTTTTCTTGGCCTTCTACTTGAACACGTTTGACATGGTCAATACCACAATTGTAGTAGTGAATCGAACCACCTTCATGAATTGAGTTTCCAGCAGAAATGCCCATGATTGCGCGACTTGTGACCGATTTCCCGGATCCCGATTCCCCAACGATTGCCAGCGTTTCGCCTTTGTAAAGTTCGAAATTAATTCCACGAACCGCTTTTAAGATTCCTTGTTGAGTACGGAATGAAATATGCAAATCATTCACTTGAAGGATTTTGTTTCCTTTTACATTCTCTGCCATTATTCTTCCACTCCTCTCAGCGATGGGTTAAACGCATCGCGCAATCCATTACCGAAAAGGTTGAAGGAAAGCATTAATAAGGAAATAAAGATTGCGGGGAATACGAGTTGATAAAGCGACTCTTTCATGACCAATTGACCATTGGAGAGCAAACGACCAACACTCGTCGTTTCCGCATAGTTGATAATTCCGAGGAACGAATAAGTGGATTCCGCAAAGATAATTGCCGGAATGTACAACGCCATCGAGGTAATCAACGTACCAATTGCATTCGGGAAAATATGTCGGGTAATAATCCGCGCGTCACCAGCACCAAGCGTTCTTGCCGCAAGGACATATTCACGACGTTTGTAACGGTAGAACTGTGTTCGAGTCAAACTCGATATACCCAGCCAACCTGTCATCGTAAATGCGAGAATAACAACCCAAACTGTATTTCCATAACGCAATAATAAGAGTGTCAAAATCGCTAGGAACGGTAGTCCCGCGAGAATCTCGCTCAATCGTTCCATTGTTAAATCAATCCAACCACCATAATAACCGGAAATACTTCCGAGAATCATACCGATGATAATATTGATCGAAGCGACGGTGAACGCAATCAGCAAGGAAACGCGTGCACCTTCCCAAAGTAACGTGAACAGGTCACGTCCCATGGAATCAGAACCGAAGACGAAATTGACTTCTTCGACATCGTAAACATAATACAAGAATTTGTAGTAATCCAATCGCACACGATACGCCGAGTTGACCATCGGTGCGTCTTCGAGAATAATCGTATCACCAGAGGCCTCTTCAGCCGCTTTTACAGCCTCGTACTCGGCGACAGAAAGGGTGGTATAAGAACTGGAAGTGTAGAGTTGGGTGGACTCATCAATCTCTGCTGAGTACTTGTAATTGATATAAGCGTAGTAATCGATAACGACTGTAATTTGGTGCGTAATCGGATTATAGCTTTTTTGTTCAATAATGATTCCTTCGGGATAGTTCGAGAAGTTTCTGGGATCCCCAGTGACTTCTTTGTAGCCATCGAACGATCCTGTCCATGTCAACCAACTAATACGTGGAGGCATGTTGGCAAGACGTGTAGACCACTTCACAGAGTCATCAAACAAGGTGTAGTCCTTGTTGATCCACGGGCCAATGATGGCCATAAAAATCAAAATTGCAAGAATAATGGCCGCGGCAACCGACGCTTTGTTTTTCCGGAAACGGATCCAAGCATCTTTATAGTAGCCAATCGGCTTGCTTTTCATTTGTTCGTCATAAAGAATCGCGTCCTGTTGGACAAGAACAAACTTTTCTTTGGATAGATCAGCCATTATCGTTTTCCTGCCCCCATTCTGATTCTCGGGTCAATGACGCCGTAAGAAAGGTCGACGATGAGCGTCGCAAATAGGCCAATGACAGTATAGAACATCAAAAGTCCCATCATCAGCGGATAGTCAAAGTTATTAAATGCATCAAGATAAATACCACCAATTCCAGGAACACGGAAGATACGTTCGGTGATCAACGAACCGCTGATAATCGAAATGAATCCGCCGATGATGGACGGTGCAATCGGTACAAGGGCATTACGGAGCGCATGGCGAACCGTTGCTTGACGTTTGGTCAAACCCTTTGTACGACACAACAACATGAAATCCGACGTCAAAACTTCTGTTAATTCGGCGCGAGAAACACGGGTCAAACCGGCAACTCCACCAATCAACAGAACCGTCATCGGCATGATGTAGGAAATCGCAGCGCCAACGGGATCGAGGGCCGCGTCCGCTTCCGCAAAGACATATGGCGATGAAAAGATGTTTAATTTATAAACAAAATAATATTGCATCAAGGTTCCTACGACGAAAGAAGGAACAGAAATGAAGAAAATAACCCCTGTGGAAATCACATGGTCTGTAACTTTGTTCTTCTTCAACGCAGCCCAGATACCAAAGCCAATGCCAATCGGAATTGAAAGTAGATAAGGTACGATATTCAAACGCATTGAAACAGGAATCCGTTCGGCCATAATCGAAGAGATGTCACGTTTCAATACCAATGATCGCCCTAAACCGCCTTCAACAATCATATTGCGAATCCAGATAACAAATTGTTCTAGAATCGGCTTTCCGTATCCTTCATGCTCATACAAAATCGCTTTAATTTCTGGGTCGACGCCCAAAACCTTCGCGTTATATTGCGGGAGCATCTTTATGAACACGAAAACTAAGAAAATAATCAGAAACGAGGTTAAAAATACAAGCCCTATACGCTTCAATACATAGTGTTTCATCGGTGAACTCCAATCCAGCGGACATAAACAACCCTAATGGCTCACGCCATTAGGGTTGCATGTCTGCTTATCTTCTAGCTAAATCGTTAAGTTTATTCTGCAGCAGTTCCTAAGTACATGTACTTGAAGCCGCCCCAGCCCATCCAAGCATGATACTCGTTCGCTTCGAACACAACGCGGGTGCTGTAAACAGTCGCAGCAACAGTCGTGAACAACGGAATCGAAATCATTTGATCAAGAAGGACACCTTCGAGAGCAGCCGTAATGGCGTCGAAGTCATCGGTCTTGCCAGCATAGTTGATATCGTTGACATTGTAGAGTTCTCCATAAGCATAGTGGAACAACTCATCATACGTCGTTTCAAGGGTGTCTCCATCGAACAAGTCATAGAGGGCAACCCAGTCTTCGTAGTCAGCCAATTGGGTAGCTGTTGGAACAGTTTCTCCAGCATAGGTATCTGGAGCTGCCAAGTAATCAGCATAAGTCGTTTCGAAGGCAGTAATCCAGCCATTCAAAGCAACTTTGGAGTTCGGGAGATCAACGCTAACAGGAGCATTCGCAGTGTCGAATCCTTTTTCAAGCATGTATGTAAGGGCAGAGTTATAAACTTGTCCAAGCATGCTCGGTGCGTCGAAGTTCAAGCCTTGCCATCCGCCAAAGGTCATTTCGAAGTCGCCATTGTCCCAAGCGTCATTCAACGCTGCAGAGGAGACAGCCGCAAGCTTCAATTCGAACAAGTCGGTAGCTTCGCCTTGGTTAAAGATTGCTTCAACAGTGGATTTAACCCAGTTTGCAACCTTCCAGTTGGTCTCAACGTCGTAGAACTTGTATTCCACAGACACTTTGTCGCCATCCGTGATTTTTCCATCAAGAACAGCTTGAGCATAGGCGGCGTCAAACAACGTTTTGGCCATTCCAGGATCGTATCCATAGGTATCTGGAGCAAGGTCCGCAAGGACACTTTGTCCAGCTTCGGATCCGCGGTAGGAAACACTGCCGTATTCTGTCGAGAGGTATACTGGTCCGAGGAATCCAAAGGTCGGATACGACGGAGCACGAACTTCAGTCGAGAATTCGAGACGGTCAATTGCGTAATAGAACGCATAACGGAATTCTTCATAAACCAAGATTGGGTTGAGATCATATTGATCGGAACCTTCGACGTTGAACGCGAAGCGGAAGAATGTCGTCGCAGGCGTCAACTTCAAGTTCTTGTTGTATTTGAATTCTTGATAGTATGTTCCACTTGCAGCAACAACATCCAAACGTCCAGCCTTGAATTCGTCAACAGCAACACTTTGGTCTTCGATGACATCGTAACGGATGGTGTGGATTCTGTAGTCGCCAGCAGCATAGTTGTTTTCATCCAAGGTATAGACGTAGAGAACGTCAGATTCCCAAACGGAGAGAACGTATGCGCCATAAGAAACAAGAGGATTGTCAATCGTACCATAGTTGGTTTGCGTACGGCTAACATTCATACCAGCTTCGAAGGAAGCTTCATGGACAACGCCAGTGATACCACTGGAGAGAGCGCCCATGACGTCCCAAGCGGTTTTACCAGAAGCAAGAGTAATTTGGAAAGTGAGGGTATCGATGACTTCGAAACCGACTTCGCTCCAAGCAACTGGATCTTGGGTAATTCCAGTACCATTGAGTGGAAGTCCATCTGCGTCAACAGCGGTACGTGAGAACGTGCCATCGCCGTTGTCGGTGTAGAAAGCAGGAAGCGCGCCAGCATAACTTGCAGGAGCGTTGGTGGAGTTGACAGCAGTGCCATCAGCATAGGTCCAACCATCGCTTGGTGCAACCAAATCGCCATTCGCGTCCCAATAGAAGGGATTGTCATCTTTGTCGACTAATACGTAGCCTTGATAGCCGTATCCAGTGCCCCAATATTCAACATAAATGTTCGGGTCTGCGGCTCCAGCTTTCGTAATGCCAGAATATGGACCAGTTTCAACCCAGTAGAGCAACCAGTCATCATGACCAGTAGCTGTTGTCGCAAACGAATTTGCTCTGGAAGATTCTTTTCCATCAACAAGATACATCGTGAATCCGAGGGCATCGGCTTTGAGTGACAATTGCTTGACATAGTCTTCAGCGTTAACCAACGGAAGGTCGGTGTCCGCATAAAGGTTGGAAGCACGGTCATTCAAAAGTTTCGGATCGAGGAGCATGCTCCAAGAATAATCGAAAGTATCGGCTGTGATCGGTGTGCCATCTTCGAATTGCAAGTCATCGCGGAGGGTGATTTGCCATACGAGACCTTCGCTGTCCATCGCAACAGGAGCGGAAGCCGCCATTGCAGGATAACGGTTGTAGGGGAGCGATCCAGCAGTTTTGCCAGCAGCATACCAGTCGTCGAATGTTGCAACTTCGCCAGTAACGGTAAAGCCTTCGTCAACGAGGATTTGCTTTGCAGCAGCCCAGTCATAGTCGCCGGTGTAGAGACCGTCGGTCAAATAACCGTACAGTTCAGACGCGGTAGCTAAGGTTTCGGAATAGGGGTTCAAGTTGTCCGTGCCGCTTGTGTACGTTCTGTAAACAGCGGTAAGGTCTGGAACGAGGTTGATTGGGTTGATCGCAACAACGATTTCAGTCGAAACGGTCGTGCTGTTACCAGCCGCATCCGTCACGGTGTAAGTAACCGCGTAGCGTCCAGGAGTCGTCATCGAAACAGCAGTGCTGTCAACAACGATAGCATCCGTCAAATCGCCATCAACGTTATCCGAAGCAGTCACACCAAGGGTGTAGTTCGGAACTTCGTTCACATAGTATTCAAGAATACGGATACCACTAATGGTCGGAGCAACAGTTTCGAGAGAGACGGTGATGGTCACAGTCGTGGTCGATTCGTTACCAGATTCATCCGTAGCGGTGTAAACGATGTTGTAAGTGCCGGGAGTCGTAAGATCAACTGCAGAGGTGTCAACCGTAATGCTCGCGGTGACATCGCCATCGATGGTGTCATTCGCGGAAACGCCAGTAAGGTAATCTGGGGTCGCAGAGATACCAATCGTGTAGGTGAAATTATGTTGTCCAGCAAAGGTCGGCGGGACTAAGTCCGCATCGTCCGCATGTTCTTTGACTTGGATAAAAGTCGAATAAACGGCGGAAGCATTGCCAGCATTGTCGGTCACTTGATAGGTGATCGTGTATACGCCAGCGACGGCAAGGTTAACCGCGGAGCTGTCCACAACAATCGCGCTTGTGAGATCGCCATCGACATCGTCAGAGGCGGTAACACCCGTCAAATAGTTTGGAGCATCATCACCGAATACGAACACAAAGCTGTGAACGCCAGTAATGGTGGGAGCACCTAGGTCAACAACAGTAACCGTAATGGAGACTTCAGCTTCGTTACCAGACAAGTCGGTAACAGTATAGGTAACCGTATATGTTCCAGGAGTTGTCAAATCAACATCCGTGGAGTCAATAACGATCTTTGAAGTGATGTTTCCATCAAAGTTATCATACGCTGTAACGCCTTGCGTGTAGACAGGAGTAGCAGATTCGCCAATGACGAATGTGATATTCGCAGCTCCACTGATTACAGGGTCTTCCGAGTCAGCAGCAGTCGTGTCGGTCGTAACGCAAGCGCCAAGACTGAGAGCCAAAACGAAAAACATAACAATCAAAAAGATCTTTTTCTTCATTTACTTCTCTCCTTTTCTTAATTCTTACAGAGATGATACTACAAACCCCCCATTCTGTCAATGCAACCCCGAAAATATTGTGAAACGGTCTCGTATAAAAACGTTTTCACATTTTCGATTCCGAAAAATGGTCAGAAAAACAACCATTCTGTGCTATAATAAGTAAATTAAAGAAGCAAATCCGTCGAAATATGGCGGATTTTCGAATCTAGGTGAGACTATGAACCCCCTTGAGAAGCTAGAAACTCGTCGATATTTGACTGTGGATTTGTTGATCGGGATTGCCATTTCGGGTTTGATGATTCTCTATTCACAAAACTTCACATTGGTCGGTATTGTCGATGCCATCTTTGTGGCGGCAGTCATCTTGTTCTTTATCGGATGGATTCTTTTCGTGTCCAATCAGAATTTATTTGATCTTCTCATCTACGGCGTGAAATCTTTCTGGAATGGCGTCGCGGGTAAGCAAAATAAGAAGTCCTATATCGAGCATCTCGAAACCAAAACAATGGTCAAAAAATCTGTATATCGTGCGATGTGGCTGAGTGCCCTCATCGTGGCTGGTGTCGATATGGTTCTCTATGGAATCTACAAACTTTTGGAAGCTGGAATTATCGGATGAAAAAGGCATTGAAACGAAATCAGATCTACTTCTTCTCGTTTCTCGTAATCACTGCAGTCCTCTTTATTCTCGCTGGATTAATTTGGATTACCTCGTGGAATTTTGATGTCAAAATGCTTGTATTTGTCCTTTTGATTATTTTATTACTCGTTGAAAGTTTTTGGTTTCAACCACGGGTTTTATTTTATTCTCAACAGGCGAATATGATTCGGCTCAAAGAACAAGCCTCTCCAGCAATCACGTATGGATACAATCCCATGAACGTCGAAGGTTACTCCCATATTGTCAATTTGGGTTTCAAGGCTTTCATCGACAACGACGAAATCTCCTTGCTGTATCGAATCGAGCGGAATCCTTACAAAAAGATTGCAAAGTCAGGGATCCTCGAAATTGTAGTTTTGTTGAAATCGAGTAAATTTTATTTCCAAAGCATTGAAATTCAGCACATCATCAATCGATTGGAAGACGACCTCGCGAAACAAAAACTATTCTTGCCAACTTATACAATTTTGGTTTTACAAGCAGGCGACAAAATCACAGAAGAGATTCAAAACTCTCTTCAACAAGTGATGTTTGATCGGATTTCCCAACGAAACACGGTACTAATCAACGGCTTCTACGAAACCAATTCAGGCTTGCTTCATTACTTGCATAGCGATACTTATTCACCCTCTGTCTATTACCGCTGGGCTTGTGATTTGATGGCAGGTTTATCCCAAAAAACAACGTCTTGATTCCGGTCAAGACGTTTTCATATGAACCATAGGAACATGGGTTTCAAACTTTCTATAGTATATATGCGCGTGAAACACGCCATGAATAACAAAAAAGGCACCCGATGGGATGCCTTTTTCACATATTGGTTATTGCAATCCTTGATCT
>JAQVKB010000023.1 GCA_028694875.1 Candidatus Izemoplasmatales bacterium | reverse complement strand
TGCATATCCAGTGGACCGACACAACTATTTTCCCAAGTTTGTCTCTCGAGATGAAACCGCCCGACTTGAATATCAGAACATTCGAAGAAATCAAACGCTCTCAGGACTATATATCCGAGATATCTTGCGAGAGGAGATCAAAAATGATGATGTTCGAATACCCAAAATCAGATTTTGACGTCTTTCAAAGGCATTTTGCCGAAGCGATGGAATTTGCGATTGTTGACATCCAATTGGACTTTGACACCTTTATTCCTCTTTTTTTGACCTCTCAAATCGGTCAAGATTTTGTAAGTGGGTCTCCATATGCGGTGTTTGGAATGTCAGGTATCGAGCTCGCATTGCGGTTTTATCATGAAATTTATGGTGCGTATTGGAGCGATGAAATCCAAGTTCAAGATACGCGAAGTGAATTCTATTGGCTGGGATGGATGATGTGCGAAATCACAAGGTGGTTTTCAATCTCTCTCGATCGAGTTCCTCAAATATTTCCGATGGAAGCTCTCCTCGAGATGTATCATCCCTTCCATGAAATGGACACCTCTTCCATGATGCTATCCCTCTCGGAAAAACTCCGTTCTTCGGAGACACAATTGGCGAAGTTTCGCCATCATTGTCACTTAACACAAGAACAACTCGCTCAACAATCTGGTGTGCACCTCCGAAGTATACAGATGTATGAACAACGGCATAACGACATTTCTAAGGCGCAAGGAATCTCCTTATCGCGGATGTCCAAAGTGCTCCATTGTCGCATTGAAGATTTGCTCGAGCCCAAAGTGGAAATCCAATGATTTCCATTTTCTTTTTTTAAAAATAGGTATTGTGTGCCGCACAGTACTGTGTTACAATGGTGTTGAGGAGGGATGATATGAACGCACAATTCAAACGCGGCATCATTGAACTTTGTGTCCTCACGGCGCTGTTGGAAGAAGATAAATACGGTTATCTTGTCATCAACGAGATCAGTCAGTATCTCGATGTCAACGAAAACACGATTTATCCGATTCTGAGACGTTTGACGATGGACGGATGTTTTACGACGTATCTCGAAGAATCGGAGCTAGGTGCTCCACGCAAGTATTACCGACTGACACAAAAAGGACTTAAGCAATACAAAGAACTTCGCGATGAATGGGATCAATTCATTGGCGGAGTCTATCAAATTCTGAACCAAGGGGGAAAGAAAAGTGAAGAAGTATTTGAACGAATTAGCCAACGCATTAAAGAGTAAAGGATTCTCTCAAGCAGAGATCGATGAAATTCTCGCCGATCATTCGGAAATGATCGAATCCGCCATCGAAGAAGGTCTTTCGGAAGATGCCATTGAATCCAAATTTGGTTCTCCCGACGCGGTTGCGGCGGATCTCAAAGAAATGGGCATGAAAGAAGAACCCAAAATCGAAGATGCCAAAGATTTTAAGACGGTTTCTACTTTCAACATCGACCAAGAAGAAATCAATGTCGAAATCAAACTCGTCAACGATGATTACACGGTAGAGCGTACCGATGGGAATCAAATCGAAGTTTTGGTCAAAGGAAGATACAACCCTGATGATTTTCGATTTACCTTCCAAAACGGGTCCTTCCAAGCGGAAATGAAGTCCAAAATCAAAGGGTTCACATTGCATTTCGGTTCATCGCCAGAGTTTCTTTTCCGAATCCCGAATGTCTTCATCAAAAACATGAATTTGGTGTCGGTTTCGGGAGACGTTTCAGTGGATTCCATTCGTGGCGGCCGTTTTGAGATGAAAAGCACCAATGGCGATGTCCAGTTGTCTTCGCTCGATTTGGATACCTTCAAAATGGATTCTGTCAATGGCGACGTCAAGATTCAAACCATCATCGCGAACTCATCGTCGATGTCTTCCGTATCTGGGGATGTCAAAATCGACAAAATGGTGTTATCGGGAGACCTGTTTGTGAACAATGTCAGCGGGGATTTCACCGTGACGAACTCTTCTTGTGAAGAGTGCGCCTTCAAAACCGTTTCAGGCGATGTCTCTGGACAAGAGTTCTATCCCAAGCGAATTCGTTTGCACTCCATTTCTGGCGATATTTCGATTGTGAACAAAAATCGAACCAGTCATATTGAGATCATAGAACGGAAAAGTCTTTCCGGCTCCATCAAAATCGTGAACGTATAACCGCTCTTGTGATAGAATAGAATCATAAGGAGTGATACCATTGGACCAACTCGCAAAATTTAGAGAAATTACGAAGAAGATCAAAGCGTATTCCTATGTCATGGGTATTGTTGGCTGGGATAGCGCGACCGAAGCCCCACGCAAGTCCTTCGCAAGACGCGCGGAAATGATGGGCATCCTCAGCGGAGAACTCTTCCGTTTACAAACCGGAAAAGAGACTTTGGACGTCGTCAATGCTTTGTTTGACGCCAAAGAAACCTTGGATCCTCTCACCAAACGTGAAATCGAGAAAGTCAAAAAAGAACTCGATAAGATCGTCAAGATCCCCGAGGAAGAATACATTGAGTATCAAAAACTCATGCAACTCTCGGAGTCGGTTTGGGAAGAAGCCAAAGAAAAGGATGATTACGCGTCCTTCAAAGATGTGCTCGCGAAAATCATCTCGTTCCAAAAGAAATTCGTCCATTATTATGGCTTGGACAAAGATCCCTATGACATTCTTCTCGATGAATTTGAAGAAGGCATGTCAATGAAGGAATATGACGCCTTCTTTGATACCCTCAAAAAAGATCTCGTTCCTTTCGTCAAACAAGTCCTCGCCGTCAAAAAGGAAATTCCACCGTTTATGTCGAGACACTTCGACAAGAAGAAACAAGAAGTTTTCTGCGACAAATTGATGGATGTGCTATCGTTTGACCGTAGTCGTGGTTTGATGAAGAAAAGCGTTCATCCCTTCACATGGAATACTTCCCCAGAAGATGTTCGTTTCACCACGAGATATTTAGAAGATTATGTCTTCTCTTCCATCTTTGCGGCCATCCACGAACTTGGTCATGCGACCTATGAGCAACAAATCTCGACGGATTTTGACGATACGATGCTCTCCGGTGGAACCTCGATGGGGATTCATGAATCGCAATCCAGATTCTATGAGAATGTCATTGGTCGTTCCAAAGCGTTTTGGGAAACACATTATCCGACGCTTCAAGAAATCTTCAAAGAAGAGCTTGGCGATACTTCGCTTGAGACATTCCACAAAGCGGCGAACTATGTCGAAGCGTCCTTGATCCGCGTCGAAGCGGATGAACTGACATATCCTTTGCATATCATGTTGCGATATGACATCGAACGGATGTTATTCCACGATGAAATTAGTGTCGACGATCTTCCTAAGGTGTGGAATGCCAAAATCGAAGAGTATTTGGGAATCACACCCAAAAACGATGCGGAAGGCGTTTTACAAGATGTTCACTGGAGCGGCGGTATGTTCGGCTACTTCCCAACCTATGCGCTAGGTAGCGCCTATGCGGCGCAGTTCTATCATGCCATGAAAAAAGATTTGGATGTCGATCAACTCGTTCGAGAAAACAAGATATCCGAAATCAATGCGTGGTTGAAAGAAAAAATCCATAAGTATGGCGGCACCAAATCGCCGAAGGAACTTCTCTTGGAAGTGACTGGAGAGCCCTTTGACGCCAAGTACTATGTCGAGTATTTAAAGAACAAATACTCTGAAATCTATTTGTAATCGAATGAAACAGACCGGCGCAAGCCGGTTTGTCTTTCAAAAAAGGGAAATTCATCACGTTTCAACCCTATGAAACATCACAAAACATGTGTTATAATAAGACCATCACAGTAAGGGAGGATTCAATATGCTGCTGAAAAAAGCGTTGGTTGAATCGATTCTTGATGCCGGACTTTCCACCGGCGCGGACTTCTCGGAAGTTTACATCGAAGAGAAGGTCGCGGAGTCGATCCAACTCATCGGGGGTCGTGTTGAAAAAGTAACCAGCCAGAAGGTCTTTGGTGTCGGTGTGCGTCTCGCACAAGGACTCCAAAGCGTCTATGGATACACTAACAGTCAAAACCCCGAAGAACTCGTCAAACTGGCGAAAGATTTAAGTGCGTCGTTCTCTTCAGAGACGTTAACCAAGAGAACGCCACTCATGGAACTCGAAGTTGGAACCAAGCATCAAGTCAAGCGTAATCCCAAAGATGTCTCTCAAGCGGAAAAAGTCGCTTTGATGCAAAAAGCCTACAAGGCTGCCAAAGAATACGATGAAGTCATCCAACAAGTTGCCATTAACTTAGGGGACTCTTCACAAGAAGTCTTGATTGCCAACAGTGAAGGTCGTTTTGTGACCGAAACCCGTGTCAGAGCGAGAATCTATATTCAAGCGATTGCCGGAAAAGATGGCGTCATGCAAACCGGTGGCGAAGGCCCTGGTTCTGGAAAAGGCTACGAATATTTCGATGAAGATCTCGATATCGAAGAAGCTGCACGCGACGCAGCAAGAACTGCGAAAACGATGCTCTTCGCCGAAGATTGCCCAAGCGGCAATATGCCTGTCATCATTAACAACAAATTTGGCGGCGTGATTTTCCATGAAGCGTGTGGACATAGTTTGGAAGCGACTTCGGTTGCGAAGAACGCCAGCGTCTTCTGTGGCAAACTCAACACCAAAGTGGCCGAACCGATCGTGACTGCGATTGACGATGGCACCATCGAAAACGGATGGGGCAGTGCCAATTACGATGACGAAGGTTATCCGCAACAACGCCGTGTGTTGATCGACAAAGGGATTCTCAAAACCTATATGGTCGACAAACTCAACGGACGTCGGATGAACCATGTTCCAACAGGTTCTTCCCGTCGTGAGTCCTACAAGTATTCACCGACTTCAAGAATGTCGAATACTTTCATCGACAATGGCGAGTCGACCTTTGAAGAAATCATCGCAGCGACCAAATATGGTCTGTATGCGGCCAAAATGGGCGGCGGATCCGTCAACCCAGGAAACGGAGATTTCAACTTCTCGGTTTCGGAAGGCTACATGGTTCGCGATGGCAAGATTGCGGAAGCCGTTCGCGGTGCTTCTCTCGTCGGAAACGGCGCCGACATCTTAATGAAGATTGATATGGTTGGAAACAACTTGGATCGTGCACGCGGCATGTGCGGCAGTGCTTCCGGTTCGATTCCAGCCGACGTTGGACAACCGACCCTCCGTGTATCTTCGATCACGGTCGGCGGAAAGAAGGGGGCCAACTAAGATGATGAACATCGATAAACTCTTTGAAAAAGCCCTCGCAAAAGGTCTCTCGGACGTTCAAGTTTATTTGAACAATTCGACCCAACTCTCGATCGAAGTGTTTGCCGGAGAACTCGACAAATACGAAATCGCCGATACTTCCAGTCTCACCATTCGTGGTGTGTTGAACGGCAAAATGGGAACCTATGTCACGGAAGTCATGGACGACTCCTTGATTGATGGCATCGTCGATCATTTGATTGAAAATGCTAAAGTGATTGATTCCCTCGACGATGCGATTATCTACGCGGGTGACAAGTTCTATCAACCCTTGGAAGGATTGTTCAACGAGGAACTCGCGAACAAGCCAGTGGCTGAGAAAATCGAGTCGGTCAAACAACTCGACAAATTATTCCATGAATCTGATTCTCGTTTGACGATTGCGGAAACCATGTATTCCGAAACCACGAGATCGATGATGATTCAAAATACCAAAGGTCTGAAGTTGTATAACAAGGTCAATTCCGCCTATCTCGGTGGATCGGTCATTGTCAAAGACGACAAAGATCAACGTACTGGTTTTGATATCGAAATCACGAATGAATTCTCCGATTTTAATCCCGAGAAACTCGCGAAAGAAATCGTCGATTCTGCGACCGAAAAACTCGGTGCCGGTCCCATTGCTTCGGGTCCTTATGAAATCGTATTTGATCGCGGCGCGTTAGCGACGTTGCTTTCCGCGTTCTCGAATATTTTCTCCGCCGATGCGGTTCACAAAGGATTTTCTCTCCTTCGTGGCAAATTGAACGAAGAAGTCGGATCCAAACTCGTGACGATCGTGGATGATCCCTTCATGAAGAAGAGCAGCAGTTCTCGTTCTTTCGATGACGAAGGCGTCGCCACGAAGTACAAAGAATTGATTTCTGCCGGTGTCTTAAAAACGTATCTCCATAACCTCGTGACCGCGAAAAAAGACGGCGTCGAATCGACTGGAAATGGACTTCGTGGCAATATCGCGGCTGTCAACCTCAAGTTCTTACCAGGCGAAAGTTCTTTGGATGACATTCTCGCGACCGTGAAACACGGCGTTTATATCACCGATGTCCAAGGTGCTCATGCAGGTGCGAACCCTGTGAGTGGCGATTTCTCCTTGCAGGCGAGTGGATTTGTCGTCAACGATGGCAAAAAAGCCGATCCCGTGGCTTTGATTACGGTGGCGGGCAACTTCATCGCGATGCTCAAAGACATCACGATGGTCGCCAACGATCTCAAGATGAGCTACTACGGCATTACTTGCCCTTCCGTCAAAGTGAAGAGCATGGCAGTGGCTGGAAAATAACAAACACTCAAGAATCCGCTTCGGCGGATTCTTTTCATGAAAAATGTGTATGGAGTTTCATACACATTTTTCTTTTTATGGTTGGTAGATGAAGGAAAATCCCGGAGCGGACTCTCGATCCTTGGGAAGCTTGAGAAAACCTTTCTTGTACAGAGTTTCTTTGAGCGTCACCCCAGCCAGGAATGAAATCCATGTTTTCACATAACCATTTGTATACGGTTTGAGATCGTGGGGAATCGTTGGAGCAATGATTTTCGTTGCGGATTCGAATAATTCTTCCATCTTCGGAGAAATGAAGGAGTACAGTTCATGTTGAATTTGAGTCATGAATGCTCTAGATTTTGGTGTGCTGATTGGCAATGTGGTATAGACTGCCCCCTCAATTCGAGTTGCCATTCCTTTTTGAATGAGTTCGGCATACAGTTCTTCGTCTTCTGGTTTTGTCAATCCTCGACACAAATCCCATAAGGCATTGGCAACTTCATGTCGGTGAAGCAACGCTTGATTTCCTTCAATGCCTAATTCGAGGCAATCGGATCCCCAGATTGTCACACCCTCGATTTCCGTCGGTGTCGCACCCATGGACCAACGAAATTCCTTGGCTTGCGCGGCGAAAATGAAAGCTCTGGATCCACAAGATAGAATTTGCGGATATTCTTCATCTTGCCACGCCAAAATCATTGAATCAGGGATTTGGTTGGCATAGAACCAGGCATACTGTTGGTCGGACGCTTCATATTGGAACAAATCCGTGGATTTCAACTGATCTAAATCGCGTTGCCATCGATTGGATATTTCAGAAAAATAGTCTTCATGCATGGCATGGAATAATTGAACCAGTTCCTCGATTTTTGAAGAGGATAAAATGTGGAAATTCGTACGATATTTCTTCTGATTGGTAGATTTCATGGTTCCTGACTGCATCAATAGCTGGAGTTCTTCCTCAAGATACATCGCGGGGACACCAGTAGACATCGAGAGATCCGTGACATCAAGGTCTGTCCCGTGACAGAGTAGAGCGATTTGACGTGGAAGTGTTCTTTGGTAGACACTCCACAGATTCACAGAAGAAAAGTCGATAGCCGATTTGTAAAGATGCAATTCTTCAGGACGCAATAGGGTTTGAGTTGGATTCATCATATTCTCCTTGATTTTGCTCTTACCGGTGAAAAGGTAATACTTGACCTTGGACAGTGGGATCATTTGATCCTCCGCGATATCTGCCATGGACATTCCCTCAAAATAAAAGGAAATCATCGTTTGACGAATGTGCTGAGATAGATGCAAGATTTCATGTCGAATCTGCATCCGTTCTTCTTCCAGTATCATCGGCTCAAGTCCGATGGACTGCTCGTGAACCACATTCGTAAAACTAGAAACATCGTCAGTTAGAACCCATTTCTTTTTCGAATACCATCGTTGCAATGTATAATGCGCAATACTCCAAAGATAGGCGTTGATATTCTCGATTTGTGGATTTCGTTTCAATGATTCATAACAAGCAATCATGATATCTTGCGCAAGATCTTCGGCATCGTGTCGTGAAGAAAGCCTCGATTTTGCAAACGAAATGAACAAAGGGTAGTACGTTTTAACGAGTTGTTCTACATGTTGTTGTGGAATGTTTTCGGTCATGTCGTTATCCTTTTTTGGTAGAGTCCATATATATAGTGCATGAATTCAAGAAGATGATAGTCAATTTCGTTGGATTTCTTGATATTTTCGGAAAAAATATATCCTTTTCTATGATAGCACATCTTTTTTGGAACGTCACCTTGCGATGGGTTTACATAAGAATTACGCACACAATCTTCCGATGAGACTACATGGTTTCGAGGTGTTCCTTCTTTACTTTAGGTGCTGTATTTAGTATAATAGAAGCGTTTGAAATCATCAATTTTCGGAGGAAATAATATGGGTCTTGTTTCGTTGACCGAAATGTGTCAAAAAGCCTATCAAGGCGGATACGCAGTAGGTCAGTTCAACATCAACAACCTCGAATGGACAAAAGCAATTTTGCTTGTCGCAGAGGAACAAAAATCACCCGTCATTTTGGGCGTCAGTGAAGGAGCTGCCAAATACATGACAGGATACAAAGTTGTCACCGAGATGGTCAAAGCCATGCTTGAATCGTTGAAAATTACCGTACCTGTAGCACTTCATCTTGATCACGGCTCCTATGAAGGCGCGAAGCTTGCGATTGAAGCGGGATTCTCGTCGATCATGTTTGATGGATCGCATTATCCCATTGAAGAAAACATCGCAAAAACTAAAGAACTGGTTGCTCTTTCAAACCAACTTGGCTTGTCGTTGGAAGCCGAAGTCGGCGCCATCGGCGGCGAAGAAGATGGTGTCATCGGTGGTGGTGAAATCGCCGATCCCGCCGAATGCAAAGCTGTTTCGGATCTTGGTGTGACGATTCTTGCGGCAGGCATTGGCAATATCCATGGGAAATATCCCGCCAATTGGAAAGGTCTTAATTTTGAAGTGCTCCAAAAGATTCATGATGTGACCAGCCCAACTCCGCTTGTTCTTCACGGTGGTACTGGAATTCCCGATGACATGGTCCGTCGTGCGATTTCAATGGGTGTTTCCAAAATCAATGTGAACACCGAATGCCAACTCGTGTTTGCGGATGCGACACGAAAATACATTGAAGCCGGCAAAGATTTAGAAGGAAAAGGATTTGACCCACGCAAATTGCTTGCGCCTGGTGTCGAAGCCATCAAGCAAGCTGTTCGTGAAAAGATGGCGTTGTTTGGTTCCGTACAAAAAGCGTAACACGAAAAAACCACAATCAATTTGTGGTTTTTCTTTTCTAAGCCGTGTATAATGGTTGTGAGGTGAATGACTTTGATCAATCTATTTCAAGAATACGCTTCCTGGGTCAAAGAAATCGAGGATTTCTATCTCGAGACCAAAGAACATGAGATGTCACTCTATGATCGATTCATGCCAATCTATGAAGTATTGAATCATATCTATTTGGGCGTGAGCGAAAAAACTTTGGAACTTACAGACGACCTTGAGAAGATTTTTTCGGTTGGATTTGAGTATTTGCATGATCAAATCGAATCCTGTCGGATGTATCTAGAGATGTACTTCCACAATGATTTTCATGAATTTATGGAGTATGACGGTGTCATGGCAACGCTCTTCTTTTTAGAAGATATTCGTTATGAAATGACGGAAAAATACATCGAAGTCGACCCAGCGAAAATCAATCAATTGACAGATGAGATCGAAACGATGCTTCACGATCATCAACCG